>JAFGIU010000137.1 GCA_016929445.1 Candidatus Omnitrophota bacterium | reverse complement strand
GTGGGGGCGCCGGTTTTTTCAGATTTTAGGTGCACGGAAAACTGTTGAAGGCTCGCTCGCCATGTTGGGTGTGAGCTGGGTCGTGGCTGCAGGGGTGCTGTTTTTCTGGCCCGGGCTGGGATTCAAGGCCCTGCTTCCGGCGCTGGGGATTGCGATCGGGGCTACGGGCCTGGAGGCCCTGGGGCACAAAGGCCTCGATAATCTCTTGATTCCGCTCGGAGGCGCTTTGCTGACGGGGTTGCTCACTTGAAAATCTTTCTCACCGGAGCGACAGGCTACCTGGGCCAAGCGGTTGCCCGCAATCTGAACATTGCCGGGCACCGCCTGCGCTGTTTGGTGCGACGAGCCTCGGACGCCTCCAAGCTTCCGGAGGACGCTGAAATTGTGCAGGGGAGTCTTACGGACTCCGCGTTTCTGGCAGCAGGTGTCCAAGGTTGTGATGCTGTGTGTCATCTGGCGGCCTTTGTCCAAAACTGGGCTGCCGACCGCCGCCTTTTTGACCTCGTGAATATTGAGGCCTCTGAACGCTTGGCGCGCATTGCGATGGATCTGAAATGCGCGCGCTTCCTCTACGTCTCCAGCTTTATGGCCCTGGGCCCCAGCCCGGGTCAGGAGCCGGCCGGCGAGGAACTTTGTCATCCCGGTCCTCCTTATCGAAATGACTACGAAAGGTCCAAGGCCCTGGCTTTGGACCGCCTGGAGCGCCTGGCTGTGGAGGGCTTGCCTTTAATTACGGTCCTGCCCGGAGTGCTGTATGGTCCGGGCGCGGCCACGGCGGGTAATCATGTGAGCGCGGTAATTCGGCAGCTCAGAGCCAAACAGATTCCGGGCTTGCTGGGTAATGGGTCCCAACTCTGGACCTATACCTATATAGAGGATGCCGCAGCCGGAGTATTGGCCGCGCTGGAGCAAGGACGCATCGGGGAACGCTATCTTTTGGGCGGGCCGGTCCTGAGCATGGGGGAGTTCGCGCGCAGAGTCTCGGTATTGGCCCAATGCCCTGAGCCGCGCCGGCGTATTCCTTTGTGGGTGGGTTGGCTCCAAGGGGCTTTAGAGGAAATGTGGGCGGTTTTCAGCGGGCGCACACCCGCAATCACGCGCGGCGTAGTCAATGTGTACCGGCGCAACTGGGCCTTCACCAGTGAAAAAGCCATGAGAGAGCTGGGTTATACCCTGACTGATTTTGATACCGGACTTAAAAGTTTGCTGCGGTCCCTTGGGGAGGAGTCATGAGTGCGTGGGTTGCGGGAATTCTGGCCAATCTGGCAATCGCGGCGCTCGCAACGCGGGCACGCGCTCTGGATCGCAGCGGAGTGCTCGCTGCTTTTGGAGTGGGGCTGCTGGTTTGGATAGGCCTTGGGATCAAGGCTTTCGGCCTTCTGGTGCTCTTCTTGGCGGCCGGAAGCCTGCTTACCCGCCTGGGATTTGAACAAAAAGCGCAGCAGGGCATTGCCCAGAGCGTCACAGGGGCGCGCTCGGCTAAGGAGGTTCTTGCCAAGGGCTGGGTTCCGGCGGTCTGCGCTGCGTGGGCCTTGGGTGTTCCCGCAACAGAAGGTCTGGCCTCGCTTGCGATGGTGGCAAGCTTGGCTGCGGCTCTTTCAGACACGAGTTCCACTGAGGTGGGTAAGGTTTGGGGGGAGAATCCCTTTCGCCTGTTTCCCTGGGGACCGGTAAGCCCCGGGACTCCGGGTGCGGTCAGCGCGCAGGGTTTGGGCGCAGGGCTTCTGGGAGCGGTTTTTGTGGCTCTTGCAGGCACAGCTTTGGGGTTGCAGAGCCCGTCGCTGGTGGGCTGGATTGCGGCTGTGGGATTTTTGGCCAATTTGGCCGAGAGCGTCTTATGCAGTGTTTTATCGATAAAAAAAGTCCCTCCAGGATGGGTCCTGAATGTTTTTACTTCTAGTTTCGCAGCCTGTTGTAGTATAATTATAGGTCTTAAATTAGGGGGCTAGGGCAGCCTTCCTAAACCGGGGGTTTGTGTCTTTGAGTAAGCAGGGAGGGCTGGTCCGGCGCGCAGGGATTTACTGGGAGTTGATGCGTCCCTTCACTCTCCTGGCTCCGACCGTGGGCTTTTTGAGCGGCGCCGCAATCGCAGCCCGCGGCTGGCCGCCTGCGGTAGCCTATTTGGGGGCCTTCTCGGCAGTGGTGCTCAATGCCGCGTCCAATATCATCAACCAGATCTACGATCTGGAGATCGACCGGATCAACAAGCCAAAGCGTCCGCTTCCCATGGGGCAGTTGAGCCTGCGGCAGGCATGGATTGGCGCAGCCGCGCTCTATTTGTTTTCCTGGGGGATTGCGGCCCTGGTGCCCAACCGGCAGTTTCTGTGGATTGTGCTTTTGACCACGGTGATCACGTATGCGTATTCGGGGCCGCCGCTGCGCACCAAACGTTTCGGGATTTGGGCCAATGTGACCATTGCCATTCCCCGGGGCTGTCTCTTGATGGTGGCCGGATGGACGGCGGTCGAGACCCTGTTTTGTTGGGAGCCTTGGTATGTTGGGATGATTTTCGGTCTGTACATACTCGGAGCGGCCTCGACCAAGGATTTTGCCGATATCGAGGGAGACCGGGCCCATGGCTGCCGGACTCTCCCCATGATCTACGGTCCTCAAAAGACCGCGTGGATCATGGCCCCGTTTTTTGTGGTGCCTTTTTTATTGGCACCGCTGGGTGCTTGGCTGGGAATCCTGAAGGCGGACTTCTTGTGCTTGCTCGGGGCCGGCTTCTTTCTCTCCCTTTGGGGGGTGTATGTAAGCTACTTAATATTGAGGAAACCCGAGGAGCTGGCTACCGAGGCGAACCACGTTTCTTGGAAACATATGTATTTGTTGATGGTGGTCGGGCAAATAGCCATTGCCGCCGCGTATTTTTGTTAGGAGGAGACCCTGTGTTTGGTCAGAAACTCTCTCATTTAGGAGGGAACCACAGATACCAGCGCGCCATTGAACTCTACAATTCCTCGCGTTTTGAAGAGGCCATTGATGAGTTCGATAAGGTCGTTGGTTCGCATGAATCCGTGGATGCCGAAGTCCGGGCTTCTTTGGCCCATTTGTTCCAAAGCCTGGCGTATTTCAAGAGGGGGCAAGAGCTCTGGCAGGACGGGGCTTCGGCTGAGGCGCATGCCTACTTTGAAAAGTGCCTGAACACGGACCCGGACAATGTTGAGGCCAGATTGGCCTTAGAGGAGCTCAAGGGTGAAAACCGGAGTTAGTTACTACGGGAATCGTCTTGTTAAACATTTCAAGCGAGACCTGCAAGACATGATCGAACACCACTGCAATTTTGTCCTCCACACTTTCTCCGAAGAGGATTGGCGTTTTTACGAGTCCACTGTCGGAGACATGGTCCGTTTGACGCGTGAAGCCGGGCTCGAGGCGTGTGTGGACCCGTGGGCGGTGGGAAGTGTTTTCGGAGGTGAAGAGTTTTCCGACCTGGTTGCCACAGATTTGGATGTGCGGCAAGTCGGGTCAGGCGGGACCAGTTTGCCTCACGCTTGCCTTAACAATTCCAAATTCCGCCAATTCATGCGCCGGTGGCTGGATACAGTCGCTGCGATGGAAGCGGACAGTGTTTTGTGGGATGAGCCCCATTTCCATCTGCCCCAGTGGGGCGGTTCAAAAGAATGGGGATGCCGCTGTGAGACTTGCCAAGGCCGCTTCAAAGAAAAGTTCGGTGCAGAGATGCCTCTGGAAGAGTGTCCGGAGGTAAGGGACTTCAAAGAAGACTCTGTCCTGGACTTCCTCATTGAGATGTGTGACTACACGCACACTAAAGGGATGAAGAATGTAGTCTGTTTGCTTCCTGCGGAGAACCAGGATTACGGGATGCGGGATTGGAGCAAGATTGTGTCGATTCCCTCCTTGGATGTCTTTGGGACAGATCCCTACTGGAGGAAGGACGAGAAAGACGTGGGCGCCTATGTGGGCCGCTTTGCCAAGCGGGTGGTGGAACTCACGGCCCAGTACGGGAAGGAAGCCCAGATCTGGATCCTCAATTTCGGGCTTCCTGCCGGGACAGAATCCAATGTGCGATTGGCGGTGGAGGCGGCTTACGAGGCCGGAGTCCGAAACCTGGGCGCCTGGTGCTATGAAGGGGCAGCCCACGTGTCCACGCTCAAGAGCGGAAATCCGCAGGCTGTCTGGGAAACGCTGGGCCGCTCCTATGAATGGGCCCATAGCAAGGCACGGAACTGAACGAGGCGTTGGCATCTTTAATTAAGTTATTTATCTTCCGGAAGTTGCTAACACAATGTCCTTGACAAGCTCCCCATCGCATCATATTCTCTTTTTAAACTCTTAGATATTTAAGGCAAGGATCGACTGATCCGCAACTTTTAGAAACATATACGGAGGCAGGGCATGCGAAGGGTATACTCCATTGGCGGCATTGGGGAAGGTCTCACCGACCGCGAGCGCAAGAATCTCGCCATTCTCGAGTCGATCCGCCGTGAGGGCCAGATTACCAAGACTGAAATCTCCAAGGCCACTCGTCTCAATATTGTGACAGTTTCCAATTATGTGAATCATTTTGTGGAGGCAGGGCTGGTTCTGGAAAAGGGCCTGGATGTCTCCGAAGGCGGCCGCAGGCCCATGCTCATTGAGCTCAACTCCAAGTACGGTTATGCCGTAGGTGTCGGCCTGAGCATGACAGATATCGTGGGTATTATCACCGACCTGTCCGGAAATATTCTGATGAAGGTCAAACGCGAAAAGCCCAGGGTTTCCGCTACCACAAACGGCCTGACCGAGGAGAGCGGGGAGATCCTGGTGGAAGGGATGATCAGCGTGGCTGAAGAGGTTCTCAGCCGTTCCAATGTGCCGCGGGAGCAGATCCGCGGTTTGGGCGTGGGGATCCCGGGAATTATTGATGAGCCGGGCGGGACCATCCGTCTTTCCAGCGAATTCGGGGACTCCAAAGATGATCCTCTGGACAATATTTCCATGTGCATTCCCGTGCGGGATCTTTTTGAGAAGCGTTTTGACCTTCCGATTTTTATCGAAAATGACGCCACGGTCGCCGCTTTCGGGGTGCTGTGGCTGGGTCTGGAGCCGGGCATCCGGAATATGATCTATATGTATTCCGAGGTGGGTTGCGGTATCATTATCGACGGACAAATATACCGGGGGGCCTCCGGCAGCGCCGGTGAATTGAGCATTATCGATCCTTGGCCCGGCGATGATTCGCCGGACAAGTGGCATTTGCAGAGGGACTGTATTCTTCGCACAGGTGATCTGGACATCAATATTCTCCAGAAAGCGGAAGAAGCGTTGAAAGCAAACAGCTCCCCGTCGGGATTTCTGGCCAAGATCAAGCAAGACAAGTCTCTTCTGAGTATCCATCAGGTAATCGATGCGGCCAAGGACGGAGATCCTTTTGCCGTGTCGTTGATTGAAGATGCAGGCGATCGTTTGGGAATCAAAGTGGCCTTTCTGGTCAATCTCTTGAATCCTGAAGTGGTGGTTGTGGGTGGAGGTATCGAGGCCGCTGGGTCTATCCTATTGGATCCCATCAAGAAGAGGGTCAAGTCGTGCGCTTATGATGAGCCTGCCAGTCGCGTCAAGGTGGTGCCTTCCCGGTTAGGGGACGGTTCGATTGCGCTGGGAGCGGCTTGTCTTGTGATCCAGAGCGTTTTCGCTCAGGCTTGATCACTTCTCAAATCTCAATTTTTCTCAATCCCAAGAACAGAGAGGGGAATCTTATGTCAGGAACAACTTCAACGCAGATTGAGAACTCGACCTTACAGAAGAGTAATGGGTATGGGCGGTTCTCTGAGGATGGGCGCGAGTACATTATCACGCGGCCGGATACTCCCCGCCCGTGGTTTAACTATTTGTTCAACCATCTCTACCATGCCTTGGTATCGCATACTGGCGGTGGCTTTAGTTACTACGACGATCCTAAGTCGAACCGCATCAGCCGCTGGGATCACCTTTCAACAGACCGCCCGGGCCGCTATGTCTTTATTCGCGATCAAGTGACGGGGGAAGTCTGGGCCCCGAATTGGCAGCCCTTCCGTAAAGACCTGGATTTTTGGGAGTGCCGTGTGCGTCCGGGTTCTTCCGTCATCAAAGCCGAGCAAGACGGGATTGCAGCGCAGATTACCTACAGTGTCGCGCTTGAGGATCCGGTTGAAAACTGGCTTATCAAGATCAAGAACAACCGTTCTGAAAAGGCCTCTCTGAGAGTCTTCCCTTTTGTGGAGTGGATCTGCGGCGACGCAGAGCTCGAGGCCAACTACCGGAATATTCTCTGCCTTTACAATCGTGCGGACTACGATGAGAAACTCAAAGCCATTGTGGCGTACAAGCAAGTCTTCCGCGCCAAACAGCCCTCTTGGCAGATGCATATGGCCAGTTCCTTGCCGATAAGCGGCTACGACTGCAACAAAGAGGCTTTCTTAGGCCGCTACAACGACATCCAGGATCCGGATGCCATTCTTATCCGCGGCGAGTGCAACAACACTTACTCGGACGGGGAAGACATGATCGGTGTTTTGCAGAGTGATATTGAGCTTGGGCCGGGCGAGGAAAAAGAGTTTGTCGTTAGCATTGGCTTTACCGAGGAGCGTTCCGGGATCTCCCAGCTCACGAAGACATGGCTTTCGGTGGATCGTGTAAAGAAGGAGCTCAAGGCCATTGAGGCGCATTGGGATGAGGTGATCAATCGCTTTAAGGTCGAAACCCCGGATCCCAACTTCAACCTGATGACCAATATTTGGGGCAAGTACCAGCTTTGCGCCATTATGCACTCCCGCGGCACATCCGCTTACCATGGCACTGAAGGGGGTATCGGGTACCGTGACACCTGTCAGGACGCCGAAGGCCTCTTTGCCGTTCATATGCCCACGGCCATGAACAAACTGGAGAGGCTTCTCTTCTGGCAGTACAGCAACGGGCACGCGGTCTCCGGCTTTTCGAGTTCCGAGGGGTCTTGGGACAGCATCGAAGGGGCGATCGTCTCCGGCAAGTCCGATGTCGCGGTTTGGCTTCCCTATACCGTGGTCTCTTATATCAAGGAGACAGGGGACTTGGACTTCCTCAAGAAACAATATGATTTCCATGACGGGGGCAAAGCCACGGTCTACGAGCATATTCTCCGCTCGGTGCGCTATATCTACGATCAGCGCGGTGAGCGCCAGCTGCCTTATATCCGCAAGGCCGATTGGAACGATGCCTATGATCACGTGGGAATCGGCGGCAAGGGCGAGAGCGTTTGGCTGGGAATGGCCCTGGCCCGCGCGGCCAGGCAAATCAAAGCCTTGGCCGAGTTCATCGGCGATCAGCCTGTGGCCAAGGAAATGCAGGCCATCTACGATGACATGAAGGCCATCATCAACAAGGTGGCTTGGGACGGCAAGTGGTATGTGGCTGCTTTCAATGATGCCGGTATGAAGATCGGCAGCAATGAGAATAAGGAAGGCAAGGTGCCCCTGAATTCCCAGACTTGGTCCATCCTGAGCGGTGTGGTCCCGGAGGATCGCCTGGAGAGCGTTCTGGATCAGATCGATAATTATTTGGACAGCGATTACGGTCCGGTCTTGTTCTGGCCCTCCTACAGTGAATTCAATCCGGGCATTGGCCGCGTCACGTCCTTTGCGGACGGCACCAAGGAGAACGCGGCGGTCTTCAGCCACGCATGCGCCTTTAAGGTGGTGGCCGACTGCGAGCTCAAGCGGGCGGACAAGGCCTATGAGACCTTCTCCAAAGTCATGCCCATGAATCCCAAGAAGGCCGACCCCGATCACTACAAGGTAGAACCCTATGTCTTCGCGGAGTTTACAGTGGGACCGGGTTCGAGAAATCGTTTTGGGGAAGGTTCCTTTATGTGGAACACGGGAACCACGCCGTGGATGTTCACTGCCGCCACCGAGTGGATCTTGGGTGTGCGCCGTGAATTTGACGGCCTTCTCGTGGATCCCTGTATTCCCAAGAAATGGCCCAAGGCATGGGTTCGCCGGCCCTTCCGCGGGGATGTCTATGAGGTAAGCATCCTCAATCCTAAGGGTGTGAGCCATGGGGTGGCCAAGGTTGTTGTCGACGGCAAGGAACAGAAGAGCCCCTTGATCAAGCCCTTTGGCGACGGCAAAGTCCATCAGGTGGAGGTGACACTCGGATGAGCGCAGAACTTCCTGCAGACCTCAAGATGGGAGTCTCGGGAGTCCGTGGCATTGTGGGTCCGTCCTTTGGCCCGGAGCAGGCTGTTTATTTGGCGCAGTGCTTTGGGGAAATCATGGGACGGGGCCGTATTGCCCTGGGCCGCGATACCCGCACGACCGGAGTCGTGTTCCGGGATGCGGTGCAAGCAGGTCTGCTGGCTGCCGGTTGTGAGGTGGTGGATATCGGCATTTGCCCCACGCCTACGGTTCTGCTGGCTGTTCGTTCTGAGGACTATGTGGGCGGGATCGTGATTACCGCGAGTCACAATCCGCCGGAGTGGAACGGGCTCAAATTTGTCGGGGGCGGCGGCCGTTTTCTCACAGCTCCGCAGGCGGAGCGTTTGTATGAGATGTATCACCGTCGCCGCGCTCAGATGGTGCCTTGGGATCATATCAAGGCCACGCGTTCCAAGAAAGGCGCCTTGGAGCAACACATTGCCAAGATTCTCGAAGCCGTGGATGTGGAAGCCATCCGAGCCGCTAAATTTAAGGTGGGCCTGGATTGCTGTAATGGCGCGGGTTCCTTGGTGTCTGCGGATCTTCTCAAGCAGTTGGGTTGTCAGATCAAAGTGATCCATGATGTTCCCAACGGTCTGTTTCCTCGCGGGGCAGAGCCTAAGCCCGAAAACCTTCAGGCTTTGGGCGAGTTGGTCCGAACGCAGGGTCTTGATATCGGTTTTGCGCAGGATCCGGACGCAGACCGCTTGGGCCTTGTGATTGACGGCGGTACCCCCATCAGCGAAGAAATTACCTTGGCTTTGGGCGTGGAGGGGATTCTGATTCAATCCCCGGGTTCTGTGGTGATCAATCTTTCCACCTCCAAGGCCATTGAGGATATCGCAGCCGGTTACGGGGTGGAGATCTTCAGAACCCCGGTGGGTGAAGCCAATGTGGTGGACCGCATGATCCAGGAGTCCGCGGTTGTGGGGGGCGAGGGGAACGGGGGCATTATCCTGGGCCGGATCAATTATGGCCGGGATTCCTTGGTGGGGATGGCTCTCATTCTGCAATACATGGCGCTGACCGGAAAGAAGGTATCGGAGCTCGTAGAGGCATTGCCCCAATATGCGATGATCAAGGCTTCTGTGCAATGCGGACAAAATGTGATGACCCGGGTGCTCAATGTTTTGGCCGGGGAGTACGGAGATCATATTGATGATCAGAGCGATGGCCTGCGTGTTGTTCTGGCCAACGGCACTTGGTTCCACGTGCGCGGTTCCAATACGGAGCCTGTGATGCGTATTTTGGTGGAATCCAAGGATGGGGATGAGGCCGGAGAACTCTGTGATCATCTCAAGGCCAGGATCGAGGAAGCAGGCCACAAGCAAGCGGGCGCCGGCTAAGTCGAAGTGTCGTAACTTAATCATTGACAGATGGTAAACGCTTCGCTAAAATGTCGCCGGTTATGAAAAGCTGCGCCCGGGTTTTTCTAGTCTCCGCACTGATCTCCTTTCTCTTGCCCGGTCCCTCGCTTGTTTGGGCCTCGACTCTGCGCGCAAGCGACTCTGCTGCAGAGCTTCAGCGCTTTCATCAACTCCTCCAGGAAATTGACTCCACGGTTCTTTCCCTCCAGGACGATCTTCCTATAGTCACCAGTGTGAATATTGTTCCTCCCATGGCTCCGGAGCAAGCGGGCCTGGACAGCATCCCATCCGAACGGATTCATTTGGCCCAGGCTGCAATTCCCCCGGGCCAGGTCGTGCCGCTTCCCATTGAGAGGATGATTCCCACTGAGCCGCGCAATCTAAAGTACGGCCCGGCCCAGATCGAGGACTTGATCTTGGAAGGGGATCAGGCCAGTTGGAATATCCCTGAGCCCGGAGCGCCGCTGCAGATTAAACTGCCGGCCACCATGATCCGGGAAATGCCTATGGCCGAAGGCTCTCCTTTTGCCCCGGTACTGGACAAATATATTAGCTTGGCGCTCGCCAACTCCAGGGAGGCCCAGGCTGCGATGGAAGACGTGGAATTGGCCGAGCTGAGGGTTTCCGCGGCGCGGCGCGTTTTATATCCCAATGCCTCTGTGCGGTACACCCAAACCACGGGAGAGATTTCCGGAGGTCTTGCAGGATTCCTGGAACGCGATTTTGGATTGGAGTGGTCCCAACCCCTCTATGACTCGGGGAGTTCCCGGGCGGGTTATCACCAGGCCAAGCTCAACTTGAGAGTGGCTCAGGAGAATTACCGGCGCATCAGCACGCAAATTCGCTCGGATATCGAAGAGGCCTACTATCAGTTGGTCAATTCCAAGCTCAAGTACGTGACCCGGACAGAACTTCAGGAAGGGGCCGTGGATTTGGTGCGCCTGGCCCAGCGCCAATACCAAGCTAAGCTCTCCACGGAAGTGGAATATCTCAATGTCATGACGCAGTATGAATCGATGGCGTACCAGATTGATGCGGCTTGGAAGGATCTGGAATTGGCGCGATTGGTCTTCAAACAGCGGTTGCAGGTGGAAAGCCTAGAGGGATTGGATCCGGAACCGGAGCTGGAATTCAAAAACGTGAAGATCTCCTTGGACGAGTGCACCCGCCTGGCCTTTGATCATCGCCCTGACCTTCTGGTGGAAGAACTCTTGGCCAAGGTGAGTGAGTATCAGGAAGATATTGTCGAAGCGGCCAAGAAGTTTCGTTTTGATATCAATGGTTTTTACGGGCGGTCAGCCAGCGCTTTTGAGGGAGAGGACCTGATTCCTAAGCTTAGCTGGTTTGTGGGGTTGCGGGCTTCCAAGCCTTTGGGGGCCAATTCCATGGAGGCCTCCTACACGACCCAGCAGGTGCGGCCCCAGCTTGGCCAGTCAACTCGCACGCAGACCAACACAGCCACTGTCCAGATGGGCATTCTGGATGCGTATAAATTGAAGGCGGACGCCAAAGAGGCCTCGATCAACCGTCACCGGGCCGAGAACGAGGTTGAGGATCTGGAAGACACCATCCTCAGAGAGGTCTACGATGGCTATGCGCGCTTTGAAAAGGCCTTGGGCCGGGTCTT
>JAFGIU010000136.1 GCA_016929445.1 Candidatus Omnitrophota bacterium | reverse complement strand
GGCAAAAGATGCCGGAAACGACCGGTACTGCTGCGTTGTGCTCTCTCGGCCGTCCTCACCGTATCGCACCGGATACGCCTGCGGGGTTCTCGGTCGCACGTCTCGCATTGCCGGTCCTTTGCGTCCCTTTTGCTCGAACTCTCATGCAATATCCGGGCTAGGCTTTGATCTATCCGGGGCCGCGGAAATAGGTTATAATTCTTTCTGCTTTATGGATATTGGGATAGGGGCCGTAGCTCAGTTGGGAGAGCGCTTGAATCGCACTCAAGAGGTCAGGGGTTCAACTCCCCTCGGCTCCACCAGTTTACTAAAAGGCGAGGTGCTATTTGAGAAATCAGAAAGGCATCGCTCTTTTTGCGGCTTTGGCCATGATGATGCTTTTGTCTGTTGCCATTGTCTCCGGGCTCTGGGTCATTAACTCCGAATACCGCCTTATTTCCGAGAGAGGCCGGCGGATGCAGGCCCGGTATGTGGCCGAAGCAGCCTTGGTCAGGGCTTGCGCGCGGATTCAGAGCGGTGATGTGGGAAACTTCTCCATCACGGAGCAGGGGGTCACCGCCAATGTGACCGTCAGTCCTCCGGGTGTGCAACCCACCTTGCCTTTGAGCCGGCGGGTTAGTGCAACTGTTTCATATAACTTGCCATAGGGCCTTCCGTTCCTACTTCTTTTCAATCCTAAAAAATTCAAACTCGCTCCGGTAAGTCTTTCGCACGCCGGTGAGTCTTAGAAAAGCATTTACAGAAACCTATTCCTATGTTACAATTACGGAGTTTTGCAGGGCACAACCGAGTGGAGATAGAATCTTTGTGCCAGGATGTTCTGGGGGAATACCTGGGTTTTAATAGCTAAGATTCAAAAAGGGAGGGCGCACCCTGCATGCCCACGCCAACAACGGGCATCTATATTGGGGACAGGGCTGTCGAGCTGGTCCAAGTCAAGAGGAACCTCTTGGGCTTGCCCAAGGTGGAGTGCACAGCGCAAGCGTTTGTTGTGGGGGTGGATCCGGAGGAGGAAAACTCCCTGCGGGATGATGCTCCCTACATCGATGCGGTTCGCCAAGTCGTAGAGCAGGCCAGTCTCAAGTCTCAGGACGTGATCACATCCGTACCACCCGAGGATGTGTTGGTGCGCTGTTTTTCCATGCCGCGTATCCCCAGGAAGGAATGGGATACTGCCATCACTTTTGAGGCGAAGAAGTACATTCCTTTCCGTCTGGAAGAAATCAATACCGAATATCTGGTAATCAATCCCCGCCAACGATCTCCCAATATGGAAGTTATGTTTCTTGCGGTTAAGGGCGAGGTGCTGGAACGGCACCGGCGCATCCTGCAGGAGGCAGGCCTTAATCCGATCATTGTGGAGCCGATTTCTTTTGCCCTGCTGCGTCTTTGTAATAAAGCCGGGGTCTTGACCGAAGTCGAAAATAGCGTGGCCCTCGTGTACATGATGCGCGAAGATGCCCATATCTGTTTCTTTAAGGATGGTGCGTTACGCTTAACCCGTGATGTCTCTTTTGCTGCTTCGGAGGAACTTGACAGCGGGGCTATCGCAGGGGGACTTGCCGGATTTTCCGCCTTTGGCACGCAGTTGAAGGACTCCAGTGCCCAGGAAAAATTGTCGGCGGGGACTTCGGGCGCAAAAGACGTCGAGGTTACGGTTGAGAAACTCGCCGGAGAAATCGAGCTTTCCTTTGATTATTACAAGAAGTATCTGCCGGAAGAGCCCGTGGACAAGGTGATTCTGGTCGGAGATTCCAAAGTAACCGCATGGTTGTCTGCACTGGAAGAGGAACTTGGGAGACCTGTTCAGACTCTGGACACTTCGGGTGCTGTTGAAGATCCCGAGGGTTTGGCCAGTCATATGTCTGTTACTTTGGGTTTGGCTTTGCGCGCAGCTGACCGGAATCCGCAAAATGTGAACCTGCTTCCGGCCGTCGCTATTGAGAAGACTCCGCGTGTTAGCTTGAGCGCTAAGGTGGAGGTGGATCAGCGGGCCATCCTCCGGGAGTTTCAGCGTTTTGTTCCGGCAGGAATTCTTGCCCTTATAGCCGTGTTTGTTCTCACTCAAAGGGATGTATCGAAGGCTCAAACGGATTTGGAGGCAGTCCGTTCAATGCGTCCCAAAGTGGACATTGCCGGGCCGAGCCCCGGGATCGGGAAGATCCGGGCTTTAGAGGGGGAATATATGCGGCGCCGCAAAGTTTTGGAGAATTTATTCGAGAACCGCTTATATTGGACGGACAAGCTGAGTTACTTGGGACAAGTTTGTCCCGAGGGAGTGTGGATTACAAATGTCTCCTTCCTGGAGGATGTAAATCCGGACCAGACGGTATTCAACAGGCATATGATTGTGCGGGGGCAGGTTTTTTTAGGCAATGCGCAGATGGAGATGGATGCAGTCAATCAGTTGATTACAGCTTTGGGTGAGCATCCGGTCTTACTGAAGGGTTTGGGAAAACCGAGCTTGGTTTCCGTGCAGAGAAACATTGTGATGAACTTTGATACGACGATGTTTGAATTGCGTTGCGGGATTGGAGACCGGAATGAACTTTAGTAAGGAGGGTTTTCTGGTCCTTTTTCTGGTCCTGGGGATTACAGGCTGGGGTGGCATGAAAATCTACCAGTATCAGACTGAAAAAACCGCTATGCTCAATGCCGAGCAAATCAAGCAAGAAGAGCTTAACCAGGTGTTGAGATCGATCAAGAGCATGCAAGCAAAACTCGATAGTTGGACGCAACGTTTGGCTCCGGATACGGACTATGGCTGGTTCCTCAATGAAATTACCTTGGCCCAGCAATCAAGCCAAGTGTGGATTGATTCTCTTGAGCCCCAAAATCTTCGTGCCGAGGGCAACTATGTGCGGATGGCAGTCAAGATTGAATTAGAAGGGACCTACCATCAGATAGGCGAGTTTTTTTATGCGTTGGAATCCTCGGATAAGTTTATGCGAATCGAAAGTGTTGAGTTTGGGGAAAAAACTGCATCGGCCTCTGCGCTTTTGGAAGAGCCGCGGGTCCGGGCGAAATTGCGGGTGTCCAGCCTATACCCCACAACTATTGGTGCTGGCTAAGGAATGAATAGAAGATCCGGTTTTACGGGTGTTGTGTTGTTTTTGCTGGCCGGGGCCTGGTCGCAGTCTATTTGCCTTGCGCAGAGCGCCGTTCCTCCGGAAATGGCCGTGGTAAACGAAGAGTTGGTTGCTCAAAACCAAGTGGCGGACATTGTTCACCGTTACGATGGACGAAGCTTCAGGAATCCGTTCAAGAGCGCCCTTCCCATAGCAAAACCGTCCGGAAGTGCAACACCAACCGAAGTTGAAATTGACCACACGAGCGAGCCTGTCGAACCTCCCAAGGTGACGGTACAGGGATTGTTGTGGGGGAGTGCCCGGCCGCAGGCCATTATTGATAATCGCATTGTTGAACCCGGTGATTCAGTTGCAGGGGCAGAGGTCCTTGCGATCGACCGCAGCGGTGTCACTGTAATCTACCGGGGTTTTGAATACGTACTCAGACCTCCCTTGCCTGTCAGACCCATTGGGACGAGCGGGGGAGGATAAAGGAGGTCGGTGTGAGAGTTCTCAGTCGTCTGCTCATGTCAGTTTGCGTGATTGCATTGCTGATGACCTTCGCAGGGGGGGTGGCCACGGCCCAAAGCCGCGGGTTTGGGGCGAGTCCGCGTATTAGTCTGGATCTGCAGGATGCGCAACTGAAGAGTGTTCTTAAACTTTTTTCTCAGCAGGCGGGAATGAATTTCATTGCCAGTGAGAGGATACAGGACAGGAACATCACTGTGTATATGGAAGATGTGCCTGTGGAAGATGCCCTGGATAATTTGATGAAAGCAAACGGATTAGTTTTTGAAAAGGCCCAGGGGAGTGAGGTCTACGTGGTGCGCGAATGGGTTCAGGAGGAAGTCGAGACAATTACCCGCATTTACACCTTGAGTTATGCGCGCGTTTCGACCTCGGCTATCGGACGCAGCACCGGCAAGATGGGAGAGGCTCAGGAAGAAATAGTGGGCTCGGAGAGTTTCTTCGGAAGCATGAGCTCGTCAGGAAGCCGGGGAGGCAGCAGCGGCGCGCAACAAGAACCCCAAGGGATCGACAAAATTATCGGATCTCTTCTGAGCAGGCACGGAAGCCTGGTAGCGGATCCTCGCACAAATAGTCTGGTTATCACGGATATTGAGGCAAATTTTGAAAAAATTGAGGACATGATTGCTAAGCTGGATACTCCGACTCCCCAGGTCATGATTCAGGCGGAAATTTTGGAAACGACCAATACCGCCTTGGAGCAACTTGGGCTTGAGTATCCGGAGACGCTGATGACTTTTTCAGGCGCAGCGCGCACGACGGCTGCGCCGATGAGTGCTCTTTTTCCTAAAACCCTGCGTGACTCGTCCACTATTTCGCTGGGTTCGATAGCGACGACTCCTATTGAGGCTATTGCGATGCAGGCTTTGCGGACGCACACGGATACGCAGATTCTGGCCCGGCCCAGAGTCTTGACTCTCAATAATGAGCCGGCCGTGATCCGGATTGTCGCGGATACTGCGATTGGCAGGAAGGTGAGCACCACATCGGCTGTTGCAGGCACATCAACCGAAGAGGCTGAAAGGACGGACACGGGTATTGCCCTGACGGTGACGCCGCAGGTCAACAAAGACCGGGATGTGACGATGTTTATCGAGCCATCCGTGAGCCGGCCGATTGACTCTGAGTTTTTTCCCGGTGTTTTTGTGGATCCTCAAACACGATCCGTATCGACTGTGGTGCGCGTGAAAGACGGGGAGACGGTTGTGATCGGGGGTTTGATTCAGACCATTGAGGAGAACACGCTGAGCAAAGTGCCGATTTTGGGGGATGTTCCGATCATGGGAGCTCTCTTCCGTCACAAGGACGATGCGTTAGTTGATAAGGAATTGATTGTATTTATTACTCCGCACATTCCCGGCGCCGACAGAACACAGGATGACGAGGTGGATCGTATCGCGGATGAGGTGTTGGGCAAGGGGAGGGAGCAGCCGGCTCCTTTGGACCGCCACCAAGCCATTGATTCGGAATTGCGCCTGATGGAAGCGCGTACACAATAAATCGGGACAGGGCATGAAGAAATCTAAATTCAAACTGGGAGAAATCCTGGTTCAGCAAGGAAAAGTCACCGAGCAGGACGTGCAGGAGGCCCTCGAAGTCCAAAAACGCGAGGGCGGGCCCATCGGAGAAGTTCTGATCCGCATGGGGAAGCTAAAAGAGAGCGACGTCGTGGCTGCCTTGGGAAAACAACTGGGGGTCCCCTATGCAGGGGAGTCTCTGGGAATGCTCAAGCCCACTCCGGGCCAGGGCCTGGAAAATCTTGTTCCTGAGGCCTTTGCCCGGGAGCATGGAGTTTTGCCGCTGAGTAAGCATCTGAGTTCTCTTACGGTAGCGGTGGCGGATCCGCTTGATTACGTGACGATGGACAATCTCAAGCGCATGACGGCCTGCTCGATTAATCCTGTGCTGGCCGGCAAGACCGAGATCCTCAAGGCCATTGATGAGTTTTACGGGGAACAGAATCTGTATCAGGAAGCGGTGAGTGATTCCTACGCTTTCCAGGATCTGAATTCCGAAGGCTCGGCAGTTGGCGAGGATGCTTTGAGCTTGGACGGTCTTCTGGCCTTGGCCGAGCAGGCTCCGGTTATGAAGTTGGTGGACCTCATCATCAAGCAGGCCATTCAGGACCGGGCCAGTGATATCCATATTGAACCGTTCCAGGGCAGGATCTCCATTCGCTATCGCATTGACGGAATTCTCTATGAGATTCCCCCTCCCGCGAAGCATTTGTTTGCAGCCATTGTTTCCAGAATCAAGGTGCTGGCCGGAATGGATATTGCCGAGAAGCGGCTCCCTCAAGACGGAGGGATTGTCGTGAAATCCGAAGAGCGGTTTATCGATATCCGAGTCAATACGATCCCGACGGTCTTTGGTGAAAAGGTCTGTATGCGATTAATGAACGCACATGAGATTGAAATGGAACTCAATCAACTCGGCTTTACCCAGAAAGAAATTGAGATCCTGGAGAAGGGGATCTCAAATCCGCACGGGATCATTATTGTGACAGGGCCTACCGGGAGCGGAAAATCCGCGACTCTCTATGCCTTGCTTAACCGGCTTAAGAGCCCGCGAAAGAATATTGTGACAATCGAGGACCCGGTCGAAGTCAAGATTGACGGACTCAATCAAGTGCAGGTAAAGGCCGGAATTGGGCTGACCTTTTCCGCGGGTTTGCGTGCGTTTTTGAGACAGGATCCGGATGTCATAATGCTGGGGGAGATCCGGGATTTGGAGACGGCGGAAATCGCCGTGCGTGCTTCGCTCACCGGACACTTGGTGCTCTGCACTCTGCATACCAATGATGCTCTGGGGGCAATCACCCGCTTGGTGGATATAGGAGTCGAGCTCTATCTTTTGGTTTCTTCCTTAGTGTTGGTCGAGGCCCAGCGCCTGGTGCGTGTTTTGTGCCCGGACTGCCGAGAGGCCTATGAGTTTTCCGAAGAGAAGCGTTTGCCTTCCATTTTGATGGAGACAGGAATACAGTTTGAAGGAGGCGGATTACTCTATCGGCCCAAAGGCTGTGAGGCTTGCAACAACACCGGATATAAGGGGAGGACCTCCATTTGCGAAGTGGTTCCTTTGGTCGATGCGATCCGGGAAGATTTGGGAAAGGGGAGGGTAGATATGCCTGCGCTCAGAAAGCTTGTCCGGCAACTGGGGTATCGGACTTTGTTGGAGTCGGGGCTTCAGAAAGTCGTTGAGGGCTCCACGAGCCTGGACGAGGTCCTGGCAGCGACCATGTCGGTCTGATACAAAAGGGAGACGACTGAGTGCCGGTTTTTGACTACACCGCTCGAGACGCAGACGGGCACGTTCAGCGCGGGACGATGGAGGCCCCGGGCATGGACGAACTGGTGGACACCCTTCAGGATCAGGGTCTCACCATTCTTTCCGTAGGCCCCCCAAAGGAGAGAAAGAAGGTCAAGAGCGCCAGACGGCGGCGCATGAGTGTCCGAAGCGATGACATGATTCTCTTTAGCCGCCAAATGGCTACCTTGCTGGAATCAGGGGTTACCCTGCACCGGTCTCTGGAAATCCTTCTTTATCAAATTGAGTCCGGGCGCCTGTACAACGCAGTGACGGATATTAAGGCGGATATCGAAGGGGGCCAAAGTTTTCATATTGCGCTTGCCAAACATCCTAAGGTGTTTAATTTATTCTGGATCAACTTGGTGGAAACCGGGGAGGCCAGCGGGCATTTACCCACAACACTCAATCAAATTGCTGAATATCACGAAAATACAGGTGCGCTGCAGCGGAAAGTTACTTCAGCGCTTGTGTATCCCGCTATATTGATTGGAGTTGCGGTATGTGCTATATTTATTTTTACAGTGAAGGTGATTCCGATTTTCTCGGGAATGTACTCGAGTTTCGGAGCCCAACTGCCTGGGTTGACTGTTGCAGTCATCTCAGTGAGCGATCTTGTACGGAAGAACATATTAATTATACTGGGCGTGACCGGTGTCGCAGGCTTTATCTTCTACAAATACCTACAGACTGAGGTCGGCCGCGCCAATTTCGATTTCTTCAAGTTCAAGATCCCTCTGATCGGCCGGCTCTTTCACATGTCAGCCGTAGAACGTTTTGCAAGTGGACTGGGCACCCTTGTTGAAAGCGGTGTTCCGATCCTCTACGCGCTGGAAATTACTGAAAAATCCGTGGGTAACCGCGTGCTTCAAAGAGCCCTGGAGCAGGTCAAGGACGCCATACGCAAAGGACAGCCGATGGCAGAGCCTTTGGAGCAGACGGGGGTGTTTCCTCCCATGGTGGTCCAGATGATCAAGGTGGGGGAAGAGATTGGAGAACTGGGCAAGATGCTGCGAAAGCTCTCCGAGTTCTACCGGGAAAGGATAACGACCTTGGTGGAACGAATAACGGCGCTTATTGAGCCGTTGGTGTTGTTGGTGATGGGGGGAGTGATCGGGATCATGGTCCTGGCCATGTTTTTGCCGATCTTCAACCTGTCCAGTGCAATACAGTAAGTAATGTAGGCAGGCTTCATCCGTAATTTATAAACACAAGGAGGACGTGTCATGACCCAGCTAACCCGGAAAAGGATGAGCCAGCGAGGTTTTACCTTGCTTGAACTCATGATCGTTATTGTGATCGTTGCGCTCATTGCTGGTTTTGCGGTGCCCCGTTATACACGCACGGTTGAGCGCTCTCGCCAAGGTGAGGCGCTCAGAATTCTTGGTGATATTCGCCAGTCGGAGTTCCGTTACGCCGCGGAATACGGAACTTATGCGAATCAAGCCGAGTTGACCGGGGGTGTAATGGACATCGATGATCCGAATAACCTCGCGAATCGCTACTTCAGCTATGCGATTGACGCAGGTGCGAGTAATGCCGCCTTTGGTTTGACGGCGACCCGTACGACCCTTCGTGCCGCAGCCGGCGTGGCCGGATATACGGTAACGATGGATCAGGACGGTAACACGGTACGCGGTTACTAAGAGTACGATTGGCCTTCTCAAAGCAGGACCGGGGCAAGCCCCGGTCCTGCGGAGGAGGTCTTTCCTTCCCTAGGAGAAGAGCTCAATGAAGCGACTTCACCCCTTGACCCGCCGGCCGGATACAAAGGGTATTACCTTACTCGAGATTTTGATTACGTTGATTGTGTTGGGAATTCTTTCCGCGTTTGCGATACCGGCGCTTCAGAAACCGGCTGAAAAGTCCCGCTACAACGAAGGCGTTGCTCTCTTAGAGCTGATATCCAGCGCCCAGAAGATTTACCGGCTGAATTTCAACACCTTTTATCCTCCGGGTAATGGGACGGTTAGTGCAGTTGCGACAATCAACAGCAACTTGGATATCGACATGCCTGTTACCGCCGAGTCCGGATTTAATCTCTCCGTCCGGACTAGCGGGGGTGGATCTAATTTTGATGCAACACTCACCCGCGTGGGTGGCTCTCAAAACGGCCGCACCATTACTATCGATGACACGGACACCTTGGGCGGCACTTTCCCTCCGTCCGGAGGCTAACCGGATGCGTATTGCCGCAGAGAGGGGTTTGACTCTGCTCGAAGTAACGGTGGCCATGCTCGTGGTTGCCGTGATTGCCGCTGCAGCGATTGTGGCCTTTGTGGGAGTGGAGCGCGCGGCCGGCAAGGCCCATGCGCGCACCGAGGCCTTCCTGCTGGCCCAGCGGACGCTTGAAGATCTGAGAGATGATGTGGCCGCTGATACTCCCGGCATGGAATGGCCCGGCAACGGGCCGCTCGGATCCGCGGGAGGAGCGACGGCAGTCCACAATCAGGGCACTGACGCCTGGTTGGTACTCCCTCCTGGGCTTCTCAGGGATGTCTGGAGCGGGTCCATGGAGTATTCCGTGACCAATGTGGATGATGTCCAGCCAGGCGGTATGCCGGACTACAAATCGGTGACTGTGACGGTTACCATGACCAAGCCAAACTGATGAGACTCCATGGCAGTAAAGGCTGGACTCTGCTGGAAATGATCCTGGCGACAACCCTGTCGCTTTTGGTTTTTGCAGCAGTGGCCAGTTTTGAATTCGCATGGCATCGGTACTTCTTTAAGGCGCGTGATCAAGTGCGCGCCACCC
Source organism: Candidatus Omnitrophota bacterium (assembly GCA_016929445.1). Taxonomy (NCBI): domain Bacteria; kingdom Pseudomonadati; phylum Candidatus Omnitrophota; species Candidatus Omnitrophota bacterium. Next base: position 9,097 of record JAFGIU010000136.1, on the reverse strand, counting down.
TCGATGTGACCTTGGTCACGCACCATTTCACGAGTTATATGATGCGGGCCACCTCGGTCAATATTGGGCCCGGAGGGGTGACATTTTTATCGGGCACAATCGATACACAGGCAGCACCTACCGTGGATGATCTCAGTGACGATCAGTGGTTTGCCTATGAATACCGGGCAGGGAGCGGGGAGTTTTGGTTTAGGCCTCCGGCCAATAATGTTCCGGGTCCCGGATTTGCCAACGGCCAGCGGCTTTCGGATGCGCTTGTGGCTACCACGGTTATGTACCGGGGGAGTCAAAGCGGGGCGGTCGGATCGCGGCGGCTGATCAATATCCGGGCCACGGCCCAACGTGGGGATCAAATGATGACTGCTGAAACAGCAGTCAATTTGCGGAGTCTCTATTCCGGCGGCGCTACTTAATGCACCGTGTGTTTGTCCCTCCCCAGTCTATTTCCTTTGATCGAGCTTGTGTGCAAGGCCCTCGCTGTCACCATCTGCTTCGCGTGCTGCGGCTCAAGGAGGGGGCCGGGCTCATTGTTTTTGACGGCAGAGGCTCCGAATATCCGGGCAAGCTGATCCGGGCTGAAAGAGAGTGGGTGGAGATTGAGCTCGGTCCGCGGCGCGAGGTGAGTTCGGGAAACACTGAGATTGTCTTGGTACAGGCCGTTCCCAGGCTTTCGCGCATGGATTGGGTGATCGAAAAAGCAACGGAACTGGGAGTGGGCCGGATCCATCCTGTCCTTAGCCGGCGGAGTGTGGCCCGGCCCAGTAGCCTGGGGAACAAACTGGCCCGCTGGAGGCGGATCGCTGTGGAGGCCAGCCGGCAGTCCGGGCGTACGCTCATCCCGGAACTGGTTGAAATTGAGGATTTTGCCTTCTGTGTGGAACATCTTTCCCAAGAACATCCAGACACTCCCAAGTTTTTGGCCCATGTGGGGGCCGAAGATTTTGCCGCGGGTCTCTTGCAGACTGCTTTTGAACCCCAGCTTCCCAGGGTGCTGTGTCTTGCAGTAGGGCCGGAAGGGGACTTCACCGAGGAGGAAATCCGGAAAGCCCAGGCTTTGGGTTGGCGCAGTGTGAGCTTGGGTCCGGCTGTGTTAAGATCGGAGACAGCCGCCATTGCGCTCGTGGGCTTGGCCTCTCAGTTGCTTTACGCAAAGAGGGAGTAGACGAGTTTTGAATTGGGTTGACGTGGTGCTTCTTGGGTATATGATACGGGCCGCAGTCCTGGGTTGGTTCCGGGGAATGGGGGCGGAAGTTGCGGCAGTAGTGGGCCTGAGCGTTACATCGGTTGTTGTCTACCATTACCTGCCCCAGGTGTCCAAGTCCATTGGCAGGATTCCGGGTCTGCCGGAGCCTGTTGTCCAAAGCCTGGGATTTCTGGCGCTGATTGGTGTGGCTTGGCTGATTTGGCGGATCCTGGTCTGGATTTGGGGCGCGGCCACCAAGACCCGTGTGGAATCCGGTCTGGAGCGCGGCGGGGGAATTGTTTTTGGAGCCTTGCGCGCGTGGTTTGCGGCCTCCTTGGTTTTGGCCTGGGTCGCGCTATTGCCCAGTCCCTATTTACACCGCGCTGTCGAAAAGAGCTCTGCATTTGGTCCGTATTGCCAAGACGTGAGTCCCCGCATACACAACGCTGTGGTCCAACTGGCTAAGGCCGTTCGAGGCCGCTAACCCCGAAGACTGAAAGAAATGCCGCGCATTCCTCAGGACATCATTGACCAGGTCCTTGCCCGGGTCGATATTGTTCAAATTGTCGGAGAGTCCGTTCCTCTTAAAAAGGCCGGCGCCAACTATAAAGGTGTCTGTCCTTTCCATCAAGAAAAGACCCCTTCGTTCACCGTGCATCCGGGTAAACAAATGTTTTACTGCTTTGGTTGCGGTGCCGGGGGCGATGTCTTTCGTTTTCTGATGTTGCATTTGGGCCTCGGTTTTCCGGAAGCGGTTCAGCATGTGGCCGACCGGGTGGGAGTGAGTGTTCCGCGAATCGAGAGCACGGGTGCGTCCGGGGCTGATAATCCGCGCCGCAAGTTGGAGGAGATTCTCAATAAGGCTGCCGAGACCTATGCCTCCGAACTGGGGCATCCCGGCGGCGCCTCGGCCCTGCGCTATCTGAAGGAGGAGCGGGGTCTAAATGAAAAGATTCTCAAGCAGTTCGAAGTAGGCTTTGCTCCGGATTCCTGGCGATTTCTTACCCAGTGGTTGGCGCGATCCGGATTCGAGGAGCAGGATCTGATTCGAGCCGGGGTGGCGACCGCCCACTCAGAACGCGGGACCTATGATTTGATGCGGAACCGGATTGTGTTTCCGCTGGTGGACCAGCGGGGCCGTCCCGTGGCTTTGGCTGGCCGGGCCCTGGGGGATTCCCAGCCCAAGTACCTCAACTCTCCCGAGACCTCCCTGTATAACAAGAGCCGCTTCTTGTACGGGTTGAACCATGCCTGGAGGTCGATATCGGACACGGGCTCTGTTGTGGTCGTGGAAGGCTATTTAGACGTGATTACGGCGGTTCAGATGGGTCTGGCCAATACCGTGGCTGTTTCGGGGACGGCCCTGACGGAAGATCATTTGAAGCTGCTTGGCCGCTATGCTTCCAAGCTTTACCTGGTTTTTGACGGGGATGCTGCAGGCAGGGGGGCCTCCTTGAGGAATTTTGAGGCACAGTTGCGCAGCGGACTGGAAATTGTGGTGGTTCTCTTGCCTGAAGGGCAAGATCCTGATTCCTATCTTAGGGGACAGGGTGTTGACAAATTTAGACAGATCTTAGAATTCGGGGTCCCGCTCTTTGACCATCACCTCACCGAACTGACGCGCAGGTATGGCGATAGGACACCTTATGAAAAGTCCCGAGTGGCATCGGAAATGCTTGTTTACCTGAGAGTTTTGGAAAATCCTATTCTTCTGGACGAGCTTCTCAAGAAGCTGGGCCAACGACTGAGTTTGGATCCGCGAGTGCTGCGGAACCATCTCAGGAGCCCTGGCTCTGTTGTGGAGAGGGATGAAAATCGTTCCGGGTCCGGAGCGCAAGCTTCTCAGACAAGGGACTTTTCCATTTCTGCGCCGGCTGCGGAAGTCATGCTCCTCAAAGCGGTGATCACTGAGCCTGAGCTACTGACTCAGTACCTGCCGCAACTCCCACTGGGTGAGTTGCAAGATGAGGTGGTACGCAGTATTATGCAATATACCATTGACTTCTTCGAACATGAGGGAGAGGTGTCCGTGGCCGCGCTTTCCCAACGTATCGAAGACGACCAAGTCCGGAATTTTCTGGGACGTATCGCCTTAGAGTCTGACCGGGGCCAAGGGCAGCGGGCAGAAGAAAATGCCTCAGCCGGTGCCCAATGTGTTGAGGATTGTATTGCGAGAATTCGCAAGGACTATCTTCACCGGCGTCAGAGTGTATTATCGCGGGAGCTCGAGTTGGCATCGCCCGAAGAGGCAGGACCGCTTGCCGAGCAGTTACTACAGGTGGGCAGGGCATTAAGAGACTTAAGTTACGAGAAAGCACACAAAGCACGTGTCACACCGCAGAGGTGAAGTGCATGAAGGCAACTAAGGAAGTAAAAGGCAGAAGCAAGGAACTCAAAAAACTCATTGCTGAGGGCAAGAAGTCCGGAGTGCTCACTTATGCCCAGCTCAATGAGCTCTTGCCCGAGGACGTTGTCTCTTCAGAGGAAATTGAAGAGGTCCTGGCAGTGCTCACTGAGGAAGACATCCGAGTGGTTGAAACTCAGGATGTGGACGGCAACGAAGAGGGCGATACCGGGACCGACAAAATCGAGGTCACTGAAGAACCTGTCCATACCTCGCAAATGGAAGATCCGGTCAAACTCTACTTGCGGCAGATGGGGCAGATTCCGCTTTTGTCCAGAGATGAAGAAATTGAGCTTGCCCGTCAAATCGAGGCCGCGGAAATGCGTCTAAGGCAGGCGATCTTCAATTCTTGGGGTGTGCGGCGCTATATCCTGGAACGGGTCAAGGCCGTTAATGCGGGCGAAATGCCCGTCGAGGACATGATCAAAGAGGATTTCCGCGCGCCCGGTGCCGATTTGAGCAAACGTCTGAATCGAAACGCCCAGCGTTTACGCGCTGTGCGCGATCCGGAACAAGTTGTCCCCCGGATCATGGAATTCCAGATAACCATGAAAATTGTGGATCGTTTGGTTCGCAAGTTCGTGGATAGTGCCCACACTTTGGAAGTCCTGAAAAAGCGTATTGAGCGGATGCGCAAGCAGAAAATCCGCGGCCAGATCCAAGCGTTGCAAAATGAGGTATGCCAGATCGAGGATGAATTGGGGGAGACGCATGATCAGCTGAAGGCCCGGATTCGCCTGATCCGGCGGCGTCAGACCGAATTCACCAAAGTCAAGAAGGCCTTGGTTGAAGCCAACCTGCGATTGGTGGTTAGTATTGCCAAGAAGTACACCAACCGCGGGCTTTCTTTCTTGGACCTTATCCAGGAAGGGAATATCGGGTTAATGAAGGCTGTTGAGAAGTTTGAGTACCAGCGCGGGTACAAGTTCTCAACGTATGCTACCTGGTGGATTCGCCAAGCCATCACCCGTGCAATTGCCGATCAGGCGCGTACCATTCGTATTCCGGTGCACATGACCGAGACCATCAATCGTTTGATTCGTGTCTCGCGCGCGATTGTCCAGGAAAAAGGCAAGGAACCCACGCCTGAGGAAATCGCCAAGGAAATGGAACTGCCGGTTGAGAAAGTCCGGGGCATCATGAAGATTGCCCAGGAACCGATTTCTCTGCAGACTCCCATCGGCGACGAAGGCGATACGCATTTCGGCGATTTTATCGAAGACAAACGGGCGATTTCGCCCGCCAATGCGACAGCCTTTTCCATGTTGCGCGAGCAACTCTCAGAAGTATTGGATACCTTGACCGAGCGTGAGCAGCGTGTGCTGCGGCTGCGCTTTGGTTTGAACGACGGCTGTCCCCGCACCTTAGAGGAGGTCGGGTCTGTCTTCAGTGTGACGCGTGAGCGGGTAAGGCAAATAGAGGCCAAGGCCCTGCGCAAGCTGCGCCATCCCACACGCAGTCGGCGGCTGAAGAATTTCCTGGACCTGAGCTTCGGTGTGGAACAGACGGGCCCGTAGCTTCCGCCACAAACCGTGGCGGATGCGCCATGAAGTGTGGCGCACAGTCGGTTATGGTCCAAACAAGGGCCCATAGCTCAGTCGGTTAGAGCAGCTGACTCATAATCAGTTGGTCCCTGGTTCGAGTCCAGGTGGGCCCACGCTTGCGATCCTGAGGAGTCAGAATCACGAAGGATCTAGAATCAAGTCTGGTTATAGGAGGGGAGTGCTGAGATTGGCGGCGCTTCTCTCTTTTTTTTGTGTCTACGAAAAGCGTTCAATGAACGAGGGGGAGCTATGGGGGGATTCTTAGGCGTTGCATCCCGGCACGATTGCATTGAGAGTTTGTTCTTTGGGACCGATTACCACAGTCATTTGGGTACAGTGCGCGGGGGGCTGGCAACCCTTGACAAAGGGACGTTCCATCGGGTCATCCATGATATCACCACGGCGCAGTTTCGATCCAAATTTGAAGACGATGTTCCCAAGATGAAAGGCAATATGGGGATTGGCGTCATCAGCGATTATGATGACCAGCCTTTACTGATCAGCTCCCATTTAGGCCCCTATGCAATTGTTACTGTGGGGGCGCTTCAGAATGCTCGGGATCTTGCCAAGGATGCGTTCTTGAAGCGCAGAGCGCATTTTTCGGAAATCATTGGCGGAGAGATCAGTCCCACAGAACTCGTGGCAAATCTGATCAATCAGCAGGACAGCTTTGAGTCGGGTATTCAGTATGTTCAGCAGGTTATTGAAGGCTCCTGTTCTTTCCTGTTGTTGACTCCGGCAGGGATCTACGCGGTTCGGGACAGGATGGGCCGGACTCCCGTGATTTTAGGTAAACGGCCGGATGGATATGCCGTAACCATGGAGACCTGCGCGTTTCCTAATCTTGGATACACCGTGGAGAGAGAGTTGGGTCCTGGAGAGGCTGTTCTTCTCACCCAAGAGGGCATAGAGCAGCGGGTTCCCCCCCAGGAGGAAATGCAGATATGCAGTTTTCTTTGGATCTACTACGGGTATCCCGCTTCTTCTTATGAAGGAATCAATGTGGAGGAGAGCCGCTATCGTTGCGGGGCTGCGTTGGCGGAGGCGGACGACGTGGAGGTGGATTATGTGGCGGGCATTCCGGATTCGGGAACAGCCCACGCGTTGGGATACGCCACCCGGTCCGGGATTCGATACCGCCGGCCCTTTGTAAAATATACGCCTACTTGGCCGCGCAGCTTCATGCCCCAGGACCAAAATGTCCGTGATTTGGTGGCCAGGATGAAGCTCATTCCTATCCGCGAGCTCACCGAAGGGCAGAGGCTGTTATTTTGTGAGGATTCTATCGTACGCGGCACCCAACTCAAGGACACGATCCAGCGTATGTACGACTGTGGGGTCCGCGAGGTTCACATGCGCCCTGCATGTCCTCCCTTGGTTTTTGGCTGTAAATTCCTTAACTTCTCCAGATCCCGCTCTGAACTTGATTTGGCTGGGCGCATGGCCATTGCCGAGATCGATAAATCCAAAGAAATCGATTTGGAGGAATATACGGACGCGTCCGCAGAGAAATATCAGGCGATGGTATCCAGTATTGAAAAGCGTCTTGGCTTGACTACCCTCAAGTATCAAAAGCTTGGGGACATGATCCGGGCAATCGGCTTGCCCAAAAGCAAGCTGTGCACCTACTGCTGGGACGGTTGTGACAAACCAAGCACCTGCAGCGGAAATGCGAGCCGGCAGGGCAAGAATGAGACCGTGTTGGCGTAGGGGAAGGTACCAAAACTTAAACAGGGGGTGTGCGGTGGAAATACCAGCTTTGGTTGCCAGACTCTATGGACCCATTGTCGTTGTTGTTGCGATAGGTCTTCTTTTTCAACCTGCGTATTACCAGAAAGTGCTCAGAGACTTTAAAGACAGCTCCGCCTTGTGTTATTTCGGGGGAATTCTGGCGCTTTTTGTGGGTCTGTTGATTGTGCAGTACCACAATGTCTGGGAACTGCATTGGTCCGTTCTTGTGACTCTGATCGGTTGGATTGCCCTTATCAAAGGGGTTGTCCTGGTGGTAGTGCCTTCCAGCTTTGAGAAGTGGATTGATAAATACCTTCAGTCTTCCAAGGCCTTGAGGATCCACGGGGTGGCGGCGCTTATCCTGGGCATGATTTTGTCGTATTTCGGGTTTTCCGCTTAATTCCGCGGTTAACCGGACTCCGGGCCGGTTCTAATCAAGGCGGCGGCACCGATTGCGGCATAAATAATGAGAGGAAACTCCAAAGGCACGTGGTAGCGCGCGTAGCTTGCATGGGTGATGCCGTATAGAGCCGTGAATGTCAGGAACAGGAGCAGGGAAAGGCTTCCCATCCCCTTGAGACGGGGCTTCCGCATGGCCCCTAAAAGGGCGAAGGCATAAAGCACTCCGAGCGTCCATTTCCGGACAAGAACCTTCCTGGCCTCCGGCCACTTGTCCGGCACATTGGGATCCACATGGGGAAACCGGTCGTGGATCCACCAGAATGCGTACACCCGGTAAATGGAGCGCTTCAAAAAGGCGAGGGGGTCTTGGCTTATGTAGCGCCTCCCGATGGCTCCGACATACCTGTCTCTCTGCACCTCACTCATGGCTTGAATCTTCTCGAACTCTTGAGCCGGGATCGAATCCCGTCCAAATCCCTCGATACTTTCATATTTTCGGTGCGGATCCAGCACTCCAGGGAAACCCGGCCGGTTGCCTAAGAAAATCATGAGCCCAAACTGGGACTTGACCGGTACAAAGGCATCGAAAACCCGATAGTTGCGGATTGTCCAGGGCAAGATCACCATTGCTGTGGAGAGGAGCACTGCGCCCGCGTAAAACCAGGCTTTGGGGCGTGTTCCTAGCCTCCACCACACCCACAGAGGCGAGAGTGCTGCAAAGGGCAAAAGCACTGGACTCGCCAGATTGGCGAGGCCCATTAAGACGCCTGCTCCGGCTGCCTTGCGAAGGCTAGGGTTTAGGACTAAGGAAAGCAGCAGAAACAGGGCATAAGCGCTGAAAACGATCAGGAAAATGTCATAGGCCATGACTTTGGAATAGTAAATATAGGGCGGGTAAATTGAAGCCAAGGCGGCAGCGACGACCCCTGTGCGTGTACCCACGAGTATTCGAGCCAATCCGTAGGCTGGAAAGACGAGGGAGGCCAAGGCCAGCGCTTGGATAAGCTGGACCACCAGAAAGGCGTAGGTTCCGAAAACCTTGAGGCAGAGAGCTAAAAAATAGGGGTAGAAGGGAGCCTGAAAGGCCGTAGGCCCCTCCTCTGCTGCCAGCCAATTCTTGAATACAAAGCCTTTGCCGGCCAGGATGTTTCCGGCAATGACCCCTGCCTCATAGGTTTGGGGGGCTTTGTAGTCTTGGGTGGCGAATACAAAACCGATATGGAGCACGGCGGCCAAAATAAAAGCGCTGGCAACAAATGCCCGGGCCTGAAGTTTCATCCGCATATTGTAACCCGAGATTGCCCTAACTCAAGAGAACTCCTTTCTTTACAAGGAGCAGTGCCTGAAGCATAATACCTGCAAACGAAAGGAGGAGCGGGTGTTTGCGTCTGTGCTGAGTTTTCCGCTTTCAAGTGTGGGGATCCTGGTGTTGGGCATCCTCTCGTTTTTTTCAGGATTGGCCCTGTTGGGGCAAGAAAAACGGCTGCGGCGCCTGAGTGATATCCTCAATGTCTCGGTTCGTCCCTCCGAAGGGCTTATGGAGTTCCTGGAGAAGGAGTTTAATCTGGATTGCTGGATCCTGAGTAATCGCAAGCCTCTGGGAGCTTTGGCCCTCTTGATTTCTGTTGTTCTCCTGGCGTATTATCTGGGTTACGTCTGAGAAGGCCTTTCCACTGTTTACGGGCGCATAGCTTTCGCCACAAGGCGTGGCGAACCCGCCATGAAGTGTGGCGGGCAGTTGGTTGCACCCCATTAGGGCGCATAGCTTTCGCCACAAGGCGTGGCGAACCCGCCATGAAGTGTGGCGGGCAGTTGGTTATACCCCATTAGGGC
>JAFGIU010000135.1 GCA_016929445.1 Candidatus Omnitrophota bacterium | reverse complement strand
TTCCGGAACCGTGTTCGTAACCTACGTAATAGCTATGTTTTACGACATCCAATGGGGCCCGTTCAGCAGTTTGTGCAGCAGGTGGATGAGCTCGCAAGGCGTCTGGAGGCTGCCGGCCCCATCCGGGCTTTGGAGCAGCACCGCGCCCGTTTGCAGGAGCTCGGCCATCGCATGCACCGGGCCCAATCGCAGAGCCTGGAGCGCTGTGGTAGTCTGTTGAGGGCCTCAGCCGGGCGTCTGGAGGCGCTGAGCCCTCTCAAAGTCTTGTTGCGCGGATATTCCCTCACCTACAAGGAGCCGGCCCATGTGCCGGTGCGCAGTGTGCGGCAGCTCAAGGTGGGGGATGAGATCCTGACGCATCTGCAGGAGGGGCAGGTACGGAGTCGAGTGGAGGAGATCAAAGATGCCGGCCAAGAAAAAGACTGAATTCCATTTTGAAAAAGCGCTCGAGGAACTCCAGGCCATTGTGGAGGACTTGGAGGGCGGGGAGTTGGAGCTGGAGGAGTCCCTGAAAAAGTACGAGTCCGGCATCAAGTTGGCGCGCGCGTGTTCGGAGAAGCTCAAAGCCGCGCAGCGCAAGGTGGAGATCCTGACGCAGGACAAGAGCGGCGAACTCACCGAGGAACCGTTTGAAGAGACTGACAATTAGATTTCCGCTTTCGCGGGAATGACAAGGAACTCATGACAGGCATGACTCCGCGCCTCGCGCGCTTTTTTGAGACTCAATCCGCCCGGGTAGACGCGGCCCTTGACCAGGTGCTGCCTCCGGCCAAAGCCCATCCGTGCACCATTCACGAGGCCATGCGCTACGCTGTGTTCAGCGGGGGGAAGCGCTTTCGCCCGGTGCTGGCGATTATGTCCTTTCAGGCTTGCGGCGGCAAAGGGGATCGCATTCTCAATGCGGCCTGCGCGATTGAGCTCATCCATGCCTTTTCCCTGGTGCACGATGACCTGCCGGCCCTGGACAATGACGAATACCGCCGCGGACGGCTTTCGTGCCACGCCCAATACGGGGAAGCCGTGGGCATTTTGGCCGGAGACGCCATGCTGCCCCTGGCCTTTGGGCTTTTATGCGGCTGCGGGACCCGCGGCACGGAACAGGGGCAGGCTGCAGTGCAGGTGCTCTCCAAGGCGATCGGCTCCTATGGTATGATCGGTGGGCAGATTGCGGATCTGGAGCACGTGGCCCTGATGGAAAGTCCGGGCAACCGATACCGCGTGAAGCCGCCTGCGTCTTCCTCTAAGCCCTTGACCGTCAAGGCCCAAGAGGTCCTTAAACGCCTCAATGAGATCAATGCCCAGAAAACCGCTGCCCTGATTGCGGCCTCGGCCGGGATCGGGGCGCTTCTGGCCGGGTCAGGTAAGGCGCTCACGCAGCGTTTGTCCCAATACGGGCATTCTCTGGGTATGGGCTTTCAGGTAACCGATGATTTGCTGGATAGTGACGGCGTGGTTTCCATCGTGGGGGAGGCCAAGGCGAGGGAAATGGCCGAACGCTATATTGGGGAAGCGAAACAACAAATCAAACCGTTGGGCAAGAAGGCCGTTTTGCTGGACGAGCTTGCAAACTTTGTTAGGGACCGAACCGCATGAACAAGACTTCCATTCTAGACCGTATTGAAAGTCCGGACGATTTACGCAAACTCAAGCCCGAGCTTCTGCCGGATCTGGCCCGTGAGTTGCGCGAGCGCATTCTGCAAGTGGTGCATCAGTGTGACGGGCATCTGGCCTCCAGTCTGGGCGCGATCGAGCTCAATATTGCCCTGCAATATGTCTTCAACACACCTGAGGATCAAATTGTGTGGGATATGGGCTATCAGGCCTATTCGCACAAGCTCATGACCGGCCGCCGGGACCAGTTTCACACCTTGCGCACCTATAAAGGCATTAGCGGCTTCAGCAATCCGGCGGAGAGCGAGTACGATCTTTTCAATACCGGCCACGGCGGGGCTTGCGTGTCCCTGGGCCTGGGCCTGGCAGCGGCGCGCGACGCGGCAGGCAAGAAGCACGAAGTCATTTCCATTATCGGCGACGCAGCCATGGGCGCGGGCATGGCCTTTGAGGCCCTGAATCACGCCGGGCATCTCAACAAGAATTTTATCCTGGTTCTCAATGACAACACCTGGAGCATTGCCAAGAGTGTGGGAGCGCTGAGCAAGTATCTCACGCGCGTGATGAGCTCTTCGCATTACAACAAGGTGCGCGATGAAGTCGGAGGGCTATTGAAGAAGCTGCCCAGGGATTACGGCGACATGGCCATTGCGGTGGGCAAAAAGCTCGAGGAGAGCATGAAGGGTTTGTTGGGCCCGGGCATGCTCTTTGAAGAATTGGGATTTCGTTATTTTGGGCCGATTGACGGCCACAACCTGCCGGACTTGATCCGCACCTTTGAGAAGATCAGCAAACTCGAGGGGCCGCGCCTTTTGCATGTGATCACCAAAAAGGGCAAGGGGTATGCGCCGGCCGAAAATGCCCCGGAGCGCTTTCATAAGCCCGGTCCTTTTGTGTTGGGAACCGGGGAGCCCGCACCTGCGCAGACAAGCGGTGTGGGTTATACCAAGTATTTCACCAAGAGGCTCTTGGAACTCGGAGAGAAGGACAAGAGGATCGTGACGGTCTGCGCGGCCATGCCTTTGGGAACAGGCACGGATGAGTTTGCCCGCCGTTATCCGGAGCGTTTCTTTGATGCGGGCTTGGCCGAGCAGCATGCGGTGGCCTTTGCCGGCGGCCTGGCTAAGGGCGGGTACATCCCTGTGGTGGCGATTTACTCGAGCTTCGTGCAGCGCGCTTTTGACCAGATCTTCCACGATGTGGCTTTGCAAAATTCGCATGTGGTCCTGTGTTTGGACCGGGCCAGTTTGGTAGGAGAAGACGGGCCCACGCACCACGGTCTTTTTGATATTTCCTTTACGCGTTGTCTGCCGCGCACCACTCTGATGTCTCCGAGGGACGGCCGGGAGCTGGAGGAGATGCTGGAATTTGCTGCTTATAAGGTGGAAGGCCCTGTGGTCATCCGGTACCCGCGCGAAGATGTGCCCGATCCTCCGGTGTTTGAGAAAGGCCGGACGCCCATTGAGCTGGGTAAGGCGGAGTTGCTTTGCCGGGGCGAGGAGATTGCCTTGGTGGCATTCGGCAACGGCAATGATTTGGCTCTGGAGGTGTTCAAGACGTTGGAAGAGGAAGGGCATAAGCCGACTCTGGTCAACGCCCGCTTTGCCAAACCTGTGGACGAGGCCTTGATGTGGGAGCTGGCCCAGTCCCACTCTGTGATGGTGACTTTTGAAGAAGGAGTGCTGGACGGGGGTTTTGGCTCGGCGGTTATGGAGTCCATTGAAACGAGCTCCGTGGCCAATGGCGAAGGCCCGCGCGCCAAGATCTGCCGCATCGGTATCCCCAACAAGTTCTATGAGCACGGCGACCGTCAAAGCCTCTTGGAAGAGACCGGCCTCACGCCTGCCCAGGCCCTGGCCAAGATCCGCGCGTGTTTAACCGGAGTTCAGCCGGGTGTCTGACACCAGAGTCCGCTTTGCTCCGAGCCCAACCGGAAACCTCCACGTCGGAGGCGCCCGCACCGCGCTCTTTAACTGGCTCTTTGCGCGCAGTCAGGGCGGCAAGTTCATCCTTCGCATTGAAGACACCGATGCCGAGCGCTCCAAAAAGGAATTCGAAGAAGAGATTTTGGCCAGCATGAAGTGGCTCGGGCTCGACTGGGATGAAGGGCCCTATTACCAGAGCCAGCGCAAGGAGATTTACCGCTCTTATGCGCGCAAGCTCTTGGACCGGGGCCTGGCCTATGAAGAAGAAGGCCCCAAGGGCGGCAAGGCCGTTATTTACCGCAATCCCAAAGACCCCGTTGAATTCAAAGATTTGATTCGCGGCAAGATTCGATTTGAGCCTGAATCGCAAAAAGACATTGTGCTGCTCAAGTCCGACGGCACCGCGGCCTATAACTTTGCCGTGGTTGTCGACGACGCGGAAATGAAAATCAGCCATGTGATTCGCGGTGAGGATCACATCTCGAACACCCCGAAACAGATTCCGCTTTACAAGGCCTTGGGCTTCGAGGTGCCTGAGTTTGTGCACATTCCCTTGATCGTTGGAATGGACCGCGCGCGGCTTTCCAAGCGCACCGGCGCCACGGCTGTATCCGATTACCGGGAAGACGGGTTTTTGGCCCCGGCCATGGTCAATTTCCTGGCCCTGCTCGGGTGGTCTCCTTTTGCGGAGGGACGCGGAGATGCGGCGGGCCGTCATTCCAAACCTTTGGCCGGAGACAAGAGCCGGGGCAGTCGTCATCCCGAGCCGCGCGAAGGGATCTGTGCGGAGGGCGATAAATTCGCCGAACTCTTTTCCATCGACCGGGCCATTGAACTTTTTGACCTTTCCGCAGTGAACAAGACCGCGGCCGCCTTTGACATGCGCAAGCTGGAATGGATGAACAACCAGTACATCCGCAAGATGCCGGCCGGAGAGCTTTTGGAACGCGTGCGGCCGTATTGGGAGGCTGCCGGGCTGCTCAAGCCGGCCCCCGCTGAAGAGCATCTGCTGCAGTTGGTTGGGCTGTTGGGTGAGCGGGCGCACCGCATCGAGGACATGGTGCCCACGGCTGGAATCTTCCTAAGTGATGAGATAAAATATGACGCCAAGGCCGTGGAGAAGCGCCTGTCCGATCCCGCGGCCTTTGAGCTTTTACGGGAGCTTGCCGCGCGTCTGGAGGCTCTCGGGGACTTCAGTGCCGAAGGCGTTGAAGGCGTTTGCCGCAGCTTGATCGAGGAGAAGGAAATTCCCGGAGGGGCGCTCATCCACCCGGTGCGCGTGGCTGTGAGCGGCCAGGCTGCCGGGCCCTCGCTGTGGGAAATGCTCGCCATCCTCGGCAAAGAAAAGACGGTGCGCCGGCTGCGCGATGCGGAGAACGCCGTGGGCACTTCCCGTGATTTCGAGGGAGCTTAGCGACAGCAGCAATCTTTGCGGGACAAAGGTCCTTTCGCTTTGTTCAGGAAGGATTGGCGGGCTGTCATGGCGAGCGGAGCGCGGCCATCTTTGCGGAGCATGAAGGTGTCAGGCACCAGAGGCCGGGCAGTAGCATGCTTCACGACGGGTGCCTGACACCCAGAATTTTTGCCCCGTAGTGTAATTGGTAACACGACTGACTCTGGATCAGTTATTCATGGTTCAAGTCCATGCGGGGCAACTTTTATAAAGACCCATGAGAGGATTACTTCTCATGGGTCTTTGTGCTATATTGCTTGGATAGAATTTGTTGGAACAAGATCCGCTGGTTGCAAGTTCTTCGGAGGGTCCACCTTTGGGACTTCACATCCATCCTGATTACCAAGAGATTGTGCAATTCTGTCAGACCTGGAGAATTGAACGCTTTGAATTCTTTGGATCCGTTTTGCGAGAGGACTTCAGTCCAGACAGTGATGTGGATGTGCTCGTTTCGTTTTCTTCTGATGCAGAGTGGGGGATTTGGGACCATCTTAAGATGGAGGAGCAGTTGTCCGAGATGCTGAGTCGCAAGGTTGATCTAGTGAGCAGGAGAGCTGTCGAACGAAGCAAGAACTGGATTCGTCGGGAGCAGATACTGAGCAATACGGAGCCATACTATGCCGTCGGATGATAGATCCTCGGTCGTTGATATCATTACAGCCATTGAACAAATAGCTGAGTTCGTAGGTAATATGTCGAAGGAAGAGTTCCTGGATGACTACAAGACCCAGGCTGCGGTTCTCCATGAATTGATGATCATTGGAGAAGCAGCCAAGCGGCTGTCCGAGGGTTTTAGAAGAGATCATAAGTCAGTACCGTGGAAGATGATTGCCGGTATGAGAGACAAGCTGATTCATGAGTACGACGCTGCAGATATTGAAGAGGTGTGGAATACTCTCAAGCAGGATCTTCCGGCATTGCAGGATTACTTGAAGAGGCTAGTCTCCAGGAAAGAGGACATCTAGCTCGAACGTTCTTACTATTTTGTCCATGCGGGGCAACTTTGGAAAAGGCCCATGAGGAGAGGGTTCCTCGTGGGTCTTTGTTTTTTGGGGGGCTTGACTAGACGTACGAGATATGGTACGTTTTGGGGAAAGGTGGATACTTATGACAAATCTGACAGCCAGCAAAGCAAGAGCAAAGCTTTACAAGCTTCTTGACGAGGTTGCCTCCTCCCATGAGCCGGTGCAGATATCGGGAAAGAGGTCTGATGCGGTGCTGGTTTCGGCCGAGGATTGGCGCGCGATTCAGGAGACTCTTTACCTGGTATCCATCCCTGGGATGAGGGAATCAATTCGCAAAGGTCTGAAGACTCCCATCGAGAAATGTGGCGATGAAGTGAAGTGGTGAGTTGGAGACTCGTTTTCACCAAGGATGCGCAGAAGGATGCGAAAAAGCTTTCTCAGGCGGGTCTTCGGTCCAGGGCTGAGAAGCTCCTTGGGTTGTTAAGCAAGAATCCTTTCCAAACGCCTCCTCCGTATGAAAAACTGGTTGGCGACCTCGAAGGCGCCTATTCTCGCCGTATGAACATTAAGCACCGGTTAGTCTATGAGGTTTTGAAGGATGAGCGGACAGTCAAAGTCATCCGAATGTGGACCCATTACGAGTAGGTTGCTGAGACCTTGAACTGCGTCTCGAAAGTTCTCACTATTGTCCAGCCGGGGCAAAAATGCGGAGGGGCGCCACACAAAAAGTCATTTTGTGTTCTCTGGTGTCGCGGGCTTGGAGAGGGTTTGTGTCTGACGCATCTGAGTTTGGATGAAGAGAAGCATCGTTTGGATCTCGCGGCGCTCTGGAGCAAGGATCGCTGCCCGTTTGAGAAGATCAACGCATTTGTCCATCGTGCCTTCCTCGGCGAGGCAAACCGCCAGATTGTAAAGGGCATCGGCATATTCAGACTTCGCTTGTATTGCCCGGCGGAAGAAAATTTGCGCCGATTTCCCCTGTTTTAGAGACATATGTGCAATTCCCAGTTGGTTCAGCGCCTCTGCGTGGGCAGGTTTGAGAGCGACGGCCTTTTCGAGCCAGGAGAGGGCTTCGCCGGACCGTTTTGAATCCAAATAGATTCTGCCGAGCAGGTAGACTGTGTTGAAGTGGTCGGGAAACCGCTCGGCCGCGCTTCGAAGCCTGACTTCGGCCAGATCCTGGCGGCCTGCCAGAAGCATTGCCAGGCCCAGCCGGTAATGAAAGTCGGGGTCGAAAGGTTTTATGTCTACCGCGCGCTTCAGGTAGCTTAGGGCCATCCCGTAGTTTTCATCCTGGAGAAGGATTTTTCCGAGGTTGAAGCAGGCATCGGCATAATCAGGATGGATTCGGATGGCGTGCGTAAGGTACTCCCTGGCTGCGGAAAGATCTCCCTTGCCCATCTTCCAGACGCCCATATTGTTGTATGCCTCCGGGTAACCCGGGTCTTCGGCGATGGCCCGCTCGTAGCAGGCTCTTGCCTGTTCGGATTCGCCGCGCGAGTCGTGCGTCCAACCGAGATTGTTCCACATTCGTGCGTTCCCCGGCCGGGAATTCAATCCGGAGCGCCACAAGACAATTTCATCGACATATTCTGTGTTTCGGTGAGCCGTTGCCCATGCCGAACCGGCCAATGCGGTTGCCAACGGCACTATTACGAATGCTCGGGCCACTCGGCTTTTGGCTAAGCGGGGAATCGACCCCAGGCGCGCCAGAAGAACCATGAAGAGTGCTGCGATGCTGATGAGAGGCAGGTACATCCGACGCTCCGCCGCGATTTCGGTGACGATCGGAAGAATACTGGAGGTAGGGGCGAGTATAAGGAAGAACCAGGCCCCCGCGAATCCCAAAGGGCGCAGGCGAACCAGGAAGTATGCGGTCAAGACGGTGAGAGAGAGGACTAGCCCTAAGTAGGGGAGAGCGGGAGCCCAACTGTGGAACACAGGCCAATCGTAGTAATCAATTACCAGGGGATGTGGCCAAAGCGCCAGCCGGAGGTAATGCGTGATCACCGCGGACTGCGTAAGCCAATAATCGCGCGGAGAAACCAAAGGGTAGTCGGTGCGAACCGACCAGGACCGGGGGGCAGTGACAAGCAAGGCCCCAAGAAGGATCCAGGTAGATGCCAAAGCGGCGTAAAAGGCCCTGCGGCGATTCAGACTGTGCCGGAAAGACCGGCTGACGAATATCGCATCATAGATCCAAACCAAGAGTGGCGTGGTGGCGGCGATTTCCTTGCTTAGAACTCCGGCGGCGCAGCTGATAATGGCGGCATGCGCCCAAAACTTGGAGGAGCCGGTCCGGAAGCTGCGAATCGCGCAATAGAGTGTGGTAAGCATGAAGAAGCCGGCCAGGAGTTCGGTGCGCTGGACGATATAGCTGACCGCTTCCGTGTTCAGAGGGTGGAGGCCCCAGAGGAGGGCGGTCAAGAAGGACAGCGTGCCGGCGCGATTTCTGCACCAGGGGAGGACAGCTTCAGAACTAAACAGGTGCCTTAAGATGCCGAATACGAGATTGGCAGACAAAGCATGCAAGAAGATGTTCACTGCATGGTAACCGGAGGGGTTAAGGCCGCACCAGGCATAGTTTAGAGCAAAACTGAAGTTGGCCAGTGGACGCCCGGCCAAGGAAGATTGAGACGGTGCCCAGAAGGCTTTCCAGGGTTGGCCCAGGTGCCGGAGACTGTAATTCTCGACAATCGAACCGATGTCATCCATGATGAAGGCACCGTGCAAGCTGCTGAGGTACGCAAGGAGCACTGCTCCGGTCAGGATGAAGAAACACAGGGCAGTATGCGAACGGGTAAGTTCTGCGCGCACGTTGGCATCTGGGTGGTTAGGAAGGACGCGGCGAAGGTTGCTTCGGTTTCTCATGGTTGCATTATATGTATCAGTGAATATCAGATTCTGAGACCTTGGCCTTACCCCGTCAACTGGTCCGCTCGAGGCCGGATCATTGGGAAAGGATCAGTCCGCCTTCCTCGCGCGTAAAGACCAGGGGCAGGAGAGAAACTCGCCAAGGCGGATGAACTCCTTATCTCGCCGGGGCAGTTTTATAATACAGGATAATAAAGTGACACCGGTAGGATTATATGCCCGGCAGACGTTTTCGGATAACGCCTTTCGGATGGGTATATATGTTATGTTGCTATTAAAGAGTTTTGGTAAACAAGGAGGGTGCAGTATAGACACGCGTGGCGCGCAATAGAAAGGAGACAAAGTGAGCACACTCGATAAAGACTATGCAGCGGGGCTCTGGGACAATTGTCATCCCCCTTGTCTTTCGCTCTACCAGCCGACTCATCGGCGCCATCCGGACAATCAGCAGGATTTGATCCGCTTCGGGAACCTTGTGAAGGCGCTGGAGAAGTCGCTCCTGCAACAATTTCCAAAGGACGAGATCCGGCCATTGCTGGAACCATTCCTGGCATTGGCGAACGACCGCAACTTTTGGAACCACACCCTTGACGGGCTGGCGGTGCTGGGCGCGAAAGGCATTTTTCGAGTCTACAACCTGCAGCGGCCGGTCGCCGAATTAGCTGTTGTGGCGGATAGCTTCCACACCAAACCCCTAATGCGCATCCTTCAGTCAGCCGACCGTTTCCACATTCTCGGCTTGAACCGGCAGGCGATCAAGCTCTTCGAGGGCAACCGTGATGCTTTGGGCGAGATTGAACCGGCGCAGGGTGTTCCGCGGACGATCACCGAGGCGCTGGGAGAAGAATTGACCGAGCCACACCAGACCGTTGCCTCATATGGCGGAGTCGGTGGTGGGCACACGCCCATGCACCACGGCCACGGCGGGAAAGAGTCTGAGGTAGACATCGACGCGGAACGCTTTTTCCGTGCCGTGGACCGTGCGATCCTGGAGCACCACTCTCAGCCGTCGGGCCTGCCGCTGATTCTCGCGGCGCTGCCGGAGCATCATCACCTGTTTCACGACGTCAGCCGCAATCCGCTTCTGCTGCCGGAAAGCATCGACATCCACCCGGATGCCCTGTCGTCGATCGACGAACTCCGCCAGCGCGCCTGGCAGCTTAT
>JAFGIU010000134.1 GCA_016929445.1 Candidatus Omnitrophota bacterium | reverse complement strand
GATCCCAATTGAGAATCCCCACCGTCGGCATATCAATCGGGACCACGAATTGCGGCCCAAACCGGACGGCATGAAGCTGGGTGCTTCCGCCCGGCTCGTATGTAATGGTATCCATGGTGTCGGACGTCGTTGTATCAACGGAAAAACCAGTGTAGTCCAAGGAGAATCCCAAATTCTCGTTGACATGGTAGATAACGGACAAGCCAGCCCCAGTCCCCACATCCAGAGGATCCTCCTTAACACTGAGCACGCCCGCATGGGCCTCAACGCTCCACGGACTTTCCTCTCCATACATCTCACCGGCCTCGGCGCTGGAAACCGCCAGAAAGCTCAGACCATACAAACTGACAACAATACCCAGAACAAGTGCAATGAGCCGAGATTGGCGCACGGTTCCCCTCCGTTGTCTTCAGTGCACACCCTGACCCGCTTTCTCCCGCACTGGGGTTGGAAAGCTGGGAAAACCGGGGGTTCCCTGCCCCCCTAGAATGCTTGATCATACCGTGATTTCAACAGTTCCGTCAATATTGGCGCCACTTTCAGGCCCGTTCAGAGAAGCTTCAAAGGCCCACTTCAGCCCTCTGTCGAGCGCAAAATCCCCACCCAATAGGGCCTCCCGGCCGGTGCCCGCGGCTTTCCCTCGCCATTACTGCATTTCCCACTTGTCAGGATGCGTTACTTTGGTACTATAGGTCAGGGGCTGAAATATTGCCCGACAAACTAAGGAGGAGAAAGTGGCAACAAAGGCTGAGTTAATTGCCCAAGTCGCGAAGTCCGCAAACATCAGCAAGACGGCTGCGACCAAAGCTGTGGATGCTCTGACAACGACCATCACCAAGACCCTCAAGAAGGGCCAGACCATTACGCTTACCGGTTTCGGCACTTTTTCGGTCAAGGCCCGCAAAGCACGTCAGGGACGCAATCCTCAGACCGGGGAAACCATCAAGATTAAGGCGCGTAAGGTTCCTGCATTCAAAGCAGGCAAGGCTTTGAAGGAATCAGTATCCAAGTAGAACGTGTTAGATCAAAGGGGCGGTTCTTCTTTGAGAGAACCGTCCCTTTTTTATGCGGACTTACAAAGGAACTCCGTGGCGAGTGGTATTCTCAGTCACGGTCTTGGGAAGAACAAGCTGCTGCAGGTAATCCGGCCCGCCGGCCTTGGAGCCTAGGCCCGACCGCTTGTACCCGCCAAAGGGTTGGCGTGCCACAAGCGCACCGGTAATTTTCTGATTAATGTAGATATTGCCCGCTTCCAACCGGCGTGTGGCTTGCTCAATGTTGCGCGGCGAACGGGAAAAGACCCCGGCACTTAGAGCAAACTCGCAGTCATTCGCCAACTCGATGGCCTCTTCGAAATCCCTGGCCCGCAACAGACAGAGCACCGGGCCAAAGATCTCCTCGCGCGCCAAGGGGGAAAGCGGATCCACTTCGCTGACAATCACAGGCCCGATAAAGTACCCGCGCTCCGGCAATTCCGAGTCCTCCATCTGATATACGATCTTACCCGCGGTCGAGGCCATTGCGATGTACCGCTGAATCTTCTGAAAGGCCTCCTGATCGATGACTGGTCCGAGATCGGTCTGGGGCTCTTCCGGAGGCCCGATCACCAAAGAAGAAACCGCTTCGCACAGACGGCCCAGGAATTCATCGTAGATCGTATCCAAAACAATGAGCCGGGAGAGGGCCGAACACTTTTGGCCCTGGAATCCAAATGCTGATCGAAGAATGGCGGGCAGAGCCTCGTCCCAGTCCGCATCACTGTCCACAATCAGGGCATTCTTCCCGCCCATCTCGGCAATCACTCGCTTCAAGGGACCGCCGCGAGCTGCCGCACGTCCGGTCTTTTCAAGGATCCCCGTCCCCACTCCGGCCGAGCCGGTAAAGAGGACCGCATTGATTTCCGGGTGAGCAACCAAGGCCTCGCCCACCACAGCTCCGGGTCCGGGCAAGAGGTTGAGAACACCCTTGGGCAGCCCGGCTTCTTTGAATAGGGAAAAGAGGACATGCGCAATAACCGGCGATTGCTCCGCAGGTTTGAGGATGACCGTGTTACCGGTTACCAGAGCGGCACTGCTCATCCCCGTGAGAATGGCCAAGGGAAAATTCCACGGCGCAATCACCGCACAGACTCCGAGCGGCTGATAGCGGCAGGTATTGAGCTCTCCTGGCGGAGAGTACAACGCTTTGCCTTCAAAAAGCTGTGCCGCCTCCTGCGCATAATATTCCAGGAAGTCGAGAGCCTCGGTCACATCCGCGTCCGCCTCAGCCCAGGTCTTGCCCACCTCCAAAACTTCCAGCGCTGCCAATTCCCAGCGGCGGCGGCGCAACAAGCCGGCCACAGCCCGCAGAAGATTAGCGCGGCGTTCCACAGGCCAGGACCTCCACTCAGCACCCGCCCCAATCGCGGCCTCCACAGCCCCTTCCACCGCCGAAGCATCCGCACGGCTCACGCGGCCGATGATCTCCGGAGGATCCGCGGGATTCACAGAAGGATCCGCCTGCTCGCTAAAAATCCATTCCCCTCCCACATTCACCGGATACAAGCCGCCCATTTCCTTGCGCACCTTCTTAAGGGCCTCACGCATATGGCGGCGCATTTCGGGCCGCGAAAAATCGGCCTGAGGCTCGTTGGCAAAATCCCCTTTGCGCACTTGTCCAAAAGAAACAGGGAAAAGGCCGGCATCGGGTTCCGGTGCCACAAGTTCCTTGAGAATCGACTCCGAATCGTAATCCTGGCGAAGCAAGGCTTCGTTCGAGCTGTTCTCCAGAAGCCTCCGCACCAAATAGGCCATGCCCGGAATGAGCGGCCCGCAAGGAACGTACACGCGCACTGCGCAACCACGCTCCACTAGAGCCTCGCGCAAGGGCTCCGCCATCCCATAGAGAAGCTGAAACTCCAAACGCTCCCGGGGCACTTCAGCCAGATCGGCGATGGCCAAGGCTCGCGCCACGCTGCGCACATTGTGGGAGGCCAAGGCTGTGCGCACCGTCGGATGCTTGAGGAGCAGCAACTCCAGCAAGGTCTCAAACTGCAGATCCGTCTCTGCTTTAGTCCGCAGTACAGGAGACTCCCATCCGCGCCTCAAAGACTCCGCAGTTTCCGCATCCCAATACGCACCACGCACCAAACGCACCGTAAGCTCCTGGCCGCGGGGAGCGGCCCAATCGAGCAAGCCCTCTAAGCTCGGGCGCGCATCCTTGAGATAGGCCTGAATCACCACCCCGAGGTGTGGGTATCCCCCTAAAAGTCCGGAACCCATAAGCTTCTTGGCTAACTCCAAGGTGAGATCGCGGGCGCGGTACTGTTCCATATCCAGATTCACAAATGCGCCCACATTGCGGGCCGCTTCGGCAAAGGGAGCGATACGCCGGAAAGCGTCCTCCAGTCCAAGACTCTGCTGCAAGGGATTAAACCAGGGGCTGAGCGCACTGGGCTTAAGCGAAAAATGCAGGCGCGGTGCGGGCAGTCTAAAGCGAGCGGCTTCGGAGTACTTGGGCAGGACATGGGGCAAATTCTCCGCCAAATGCATGTAGCGCTCCACATAGGCATCGGATTCTTCTGTGCTGAGCACAGCCTCGCCCAACAAATCCAGACTAAACCCGCAGCCCTCCTTTTCCAGGGAACGCAGGCTTGGGAGGACCTCGTCCTCGCTCTCCTCTGCAATGAAGCGGGCAGCCATCTGCTCCACCCCCTTGCGCGTCAGAGCCGATGCTGCAGCCCCGGTCAGCAAAGAAGGCCGCGAAACGGCCAGGCCGGCCTTGAGAGCAGAGGGCAAATGCTTCTCGCGACTGGGGAAGTATTCCTTAAGATGCTCGAGAACTTCTTTGGAAGAATTCAGGGAAGGAAGCACATCCACAAAACGCAAGACTGAGGGCTTGATCTCTGGATTGGAAAAACACCAGGCCAGGACTTGATCCGTAACGCGCGCAAGCACACCGGCATGCCTCTGATGCTTTCGGGCGGCCTCGATCAGCTCCTGGCCGATCTCTTTGGTGCGCTTCTCGATATCAGCGGAATGCGGTTTACGTTTCACTTGATAATTATAACAGGAAGGCAAAGGGTCCAGCTCTAACCCTGCCAGTCAATATCCGCCTTGGCCTTGTAACCCCCTGAAGGCATTCTTTCCAGAGCATTCAACAACTCGCAAGAAAGCTCCAGAAAAGCCCGGGCCACAGCAGAATCCGGTTTGGCAGAAACTACGGGTTCGCCTCGAGTGGCCTGCATTTCCTGCTCTGCCACCACCGGCACCCCTCCCAAGAACGGAATGCCCAGAGCCCGCGCCTCTCTTTCCCCTCCTCCCACCCCGAAAAGATCCACATGTTCGTTGCAGGAGGGACAAATGTAATAGCTCATGTTTTCCACAAGACCAATAATGGGCACACGCGCCAAGCTGAGGGCCTGGAGCTCGCGGCGAGAGTCCACCAGACTAGCCTGTTGCGGAGTCGTGACAATGATCGCCCCTTCGAGCACTGCGCTCTGAGTGAGCGTGGCCTGGGTCTGGCCGGTGCCCGAAGGCAAGTCAATAATCAAATAGTCCACATTGTCCCAGTAAACACCCTCCAATAGCTTCTGCAAAAGGCTGTCGGCCATAGGACCGCGCCAAATAATGGTCCCGCTCCCCGGTGCTAGGAGCCCCATAGACATCACCTGGATTCCGAACTTGACCGGAGGAATAATCCTTTCCCCTTGAGAGACATCGGCGCCCTTTCCCAGTCCAAAGAGACGCGGTACACCGGGCGCATAGATATTGCCGTCCAAGAGACCTACGCGGTGGCCTTTTTGGGCCAAAGCCAGAGACAAGTTGGCGGAAACCGTGGAACCGCCCACTCCCCCTTTGCCCGCAGCTACGGCAATTGCTTTCTTAACGCCGGGAAGCATTCCGCTCACCGGATCTCCCCCTTCTCCAGGGCTTCAATCACTCTGACAGCCAGATTCGCAAAAGCCTGTCCGGCCTTGGAGTTGGGCCTGGATCTGAAGATGGGCTCCCCCTCATCCCCGCCGATGACCACCTCAGGATCCAGCGGAATACGTCCCAAGAAGGGCACGCCCAGTTCATTCGCTTCCGTCTCACCCCCGCCTGAGCGAAAAACCTCCGTACGATGACTGCACTCCGGGCACTCGAAATAGCTCATGTTCTCCACTATGCCCAGGACCGGGACATGGACCTGGTCAAACATTTTGAGGCCCTTGCGCGCGTCGATTAAACTCACCTTCTGAGGAGTGGTCACGATGATCGCACCCGCCAATGTGGCCGATTGGGTCAACGTAAGCTGCGCATCCCCGGTACCCGGAGGCAAATCCAGGATCAAATAGTCCACGTTGTCCCAACGGATCAAATGCAGGAACTGCTGCAGGAGGTTGTGCACCATAGGACCGCGCCAGATCAGAGGAGTCTTCTCGGTAGCCAAGAAACCAATGGACATCAATTGAATCCCGTAGCGCTGCGGAGGCACGATCATATCCTTTTGGGTCATCTCCGGCTGCTCATGAATTCCGAACATGGTGGGGATACTGGGCCCATAGATATCACAGTCCAAGAGCCCTATCCGTCTCTTCTGCTCTTGTAGCGCCAAGGCCAGATTGGCTGCAACCGTGGATTTGCCCACGCCGCCTTTACCGCTGGCCACGGCAATAACGGTCTTGACCCCCGGCAAAACCGGCGTGGCCTCGGCTTGGGTGTCTGCGGCGGTGAACTCAATGTTCACCTCAGTGACGCCTGGAATTTTTCCAAGGGCCTCAGCGCAATGCTGGCGCAAGAGATCCATTTCCCGGCGATAGGGCACGCCGCCTTTAAGCTTAAAATGCACACACCCCTCGTGGATGTGAAGGTCTTTGACCCACCCAAGACTAAGCACATCTTTGCCGCTTTGGGCATCGACAATACGGGCCAGAACGCGCTCAATTTTTTCAAGGGCCGGGGATGGAGAGGAGTGTTTTAAGGTCATGGGATCCGCCTGTGGATAAGTTGTGGGTATTCTGTGCGTTAGGTCTATAACTTATCTATTTTATTAATGTTATGAATTGGGTCACACTGTACACACTCAGCGCTCGAGTCTAAAACAGTTCGCCCCGGCAATAGCGCAAAGCAACACCCCGGCGCAAACCAAAGAGGCCTATCCTCAAACGCTCACAGCCCAATTGCGCCATCACCTGCTGCAACAAAACCCCGCCGGTGAGCACGCTATCGGCCCGATCCGGCCGCAATCCGCTCACTGCGCGCCGGTCCTGGAGGCTAAGCTGTCTCAAGTGATCCAAGATCTCACGAATCCGGCCGGAACTCAAGACATGGCCCTGCAAACGCGAAACATCCGCGTCTCCAAAACCTCTGTCCACGGCCGCCAGCTGCACAATAGAACCGCTAAGACCCACCACCTCCGCGCCCTCAGAACTCACCCCCTCCAAGAACGAACTGACCCGGTCCCTAACGGTCTGCAAGAAATGCTCCCATTCTTTTGTCGCGAGCGCATCCGAACACGGAAACTCGGAGAGCAAGGAGATGCAACCTATATTCAAACTGAGGACTCGTTCCACTTGATCCCCCTGGCCCAGAATGATCTCCGAACTGCCTCCGCCTAAATCCAGCAAGAGAGCCTTGCCCGGAGGCCGCGCCTCTCCGCTGAGAAAACCGGTATAGACGGTGAGCGCTTCCTCCTCGGGGCTGAGGACTTTGACTGAAAGCCCCCCCAGCCGGAGACAGGCCTGCACAAAATCCGCCCCGTTCACCGCATTGCGCACAGCAGCCGTGGCCACACCCAGCACCTGCTCTGCCCCCATCTCCTTGGACAGGCGCACAGCCTCCTCCACCGCACGCAAAGAGTCCTCCACCGCAAACGCACTTAAGCGTTGGCTGGAGGGCTCAAAGCGGCCCAAACGCGTGGTCCAGGACTTTTCCAAGAGAGGTTTTGCGACAAGGTCTTCGTCTGCCTGCGCCACCAGAAGGCGAAGCGTATTGGAACCGATATCGAGAATCCCGAGAGTGTGGCTCACTCGTCCTGACTCGCCGCCAGGGACTTCATCTTGACTCTGCTTTCCGGCCCCAGCAGGCCCAGCCTGCAACATCCGGCATATGACACACGGTCACTTCAACGCAAGACTGTCCGCTATACCACTGTTCGATTCCCTGCCGGCTAAGACGGTATTCAATCTTAGCGCCAAAACGGTCGTAAAGATCCCCCCGGAGACTCAAGGGTCCCTGCCCAAAATTAAAGGGAATGGCATCGGCCTTGGAAGCCCATACGGGAACAAGCCTAAGAATCTTCGAGGGCACGGTAAAGAAAAACCATACAAACGGCGAGAGCAGGGTACACAAGGCCCACAGTTGCTTGGGGCCAAGTTTCACCGAGACCTTCCTCAAACCGCGGACTCCCTTGAGGGCCCATCGCTTCCATCGGTTTTCCGCATGGTCCTCATAGAGGTACACGGCCACTGAGCCCTTAGGCCCAAGCACCCGGCACATCTCGGCAAAACCCTTATGCGGATCCAGGGTGTGATGGAGCACTCCGTAAGAGTAAGCAAAATCCAGAACACCGGATTTCAGAGGAAGTCTGAGCACTGAACCGCCGATCACATGCACATTGGAGAGCCCCTTGCAGCGGCTGAAAGTGTGGTTCGCTCCTTCGCTAATCTCAAGACTGATGAGATCCAAATGAGGATTCCGCTGCGCCATGCAAAAGGTATCGCGTCCGTCTCCGGACCCGGCATCCAGCCCGGCTCTCCCTTGAGGAATCTTCCTTTGGAGGGCCTCTTCCAAGCGGTCCACATGCTCTTTGGCTGCGACAGGCTCCGGCTCTCCTGAATACTCGGTCCAAAGCGTCCCAAAGTGATCCCGGCTCCTGGATTCCACCGTAGGGTTCCCAAACTTCTCAAACCAAGGCACACCCTTGCGCACAGGATAGACCTGCCCGCACTGGAGACAGGCCAGGCTTCCTTCGATGACTTCCTCTTCTTCACTCTGCGCAGAATGCAGGGTCAGGGGTGAGTGACAACCCGGACAACAGATCCATTGGAGGAGTTTGTGTTTCATGCAGGGGATTTAAAACTCCGGGATACAGGATTATTGAGCCTCGTCGAGCACCTGCTCCAGCTTTTCGCGAATGACGCCATTGCGGTTCGGCAATTCCTTCCGGCAGATATCCGCCACCCGGGGATGTTCCTTGGCATTGGCGGTCAAAGACCACTGCGCCACGGTTCCGAGCAACAGCCGGTCCAGGTCCTCGACTTCATCGGTCCAGGAAAGGGCGTCGATGATCTTGGAGACAGGCTCCGGATCCCCGGTCGCAAAAAAGACGGCCCAAAGCGCATCTAAATGCCCGGCGGTCGACAAGGGGTCGGCCAGAATCTCGGGCCGCCTCTGATCGTAGAGCCGTTGTACAAATCGCAACTCCTCACCCGAGGCATCCATCTCCATGTCATTGAGCATGGCTTCCTCTTCCGCCCTCCACAGGCACTCCATCAAAAACTCGCGCAGATCCGTCTCTCCGGCACCCAGATTGCGGATCCAGTCTTCCACGTACTGGGGCTCCCTTTGAATGACCGTGGAGAAGAAAGCGACCAGGGGCTCCCGAAAAGCCGGGTCTTGGATCAGACCCGAGGAGCCCGCATAGCCAATCGCCTTGGGAACCAGTGAGGGTTCGGGGGCGCGGTAGTAGGCCATGCACCATTCGTTGAACTCCTGCTCGGAGTCAAAGGCCATGGCCGCAGACGCAGCGCCGCCAAATAGGAGAAAAACAGCAAGCCAAACTAGGAAGAAGGTCCTGATTTTCACACGCACCCTCTGGAATGGGAGTACTTTCCTTGCAGATTATTAGACTTTGACAATACTCCAATTCAAATTATATCAGATAGAGTAGGCCCAAGACGGGAGAAATACCACTTTATATATTATTCTTATACCTTTTAATATCTACATCTATCTTACTATCCCGGTTTAACTTGCCCCTTATCCCTGAACTTGGGTTTCCCTGGGAGTCTTCTCTGCAGCAGGAATCTCAGTGCGTTCAACCTGGCCGTCCCGCAGGTGCAAAATGCGTTCTGCCTGAGCCGCGTGTTCGTACTCGTGGGTCACAAGAAGGACCGTGGCCTCCCCCTTTTCCTGAACCTGCTTGAGGAGCTCAATAATCTGCCCGCCGGCCCGAGTATCCAAATTTCCGGTGGGTTCATCGGCCAGCACCAGGCGCGGCCGGTTCACCAAAGCGCGCGCCACAGCCACCCGCTGCCTCTGGCCGCCGGAGAGCTCGTAAGGACGGTGCCGCATGCGCTCTTTCAGACCCACGCGGTCCAAAAGCTCCGCGGCCCTTTCAAAAGCCAGCCGTTTCTTCATGCCTGCAGCCAAAGCAGGCAAAGCTGTGTTTTCCAGGACCGTAAGCTCCTCCAACAAGTGAAAACTTTGAAAAATGAACCCGAGGGTCTGCAAACGGAAACGTGAACGCGTCCGGGGTTTCCAATCGGAGACATCGTAGCCCCCAATCCAGATCCGCCCCCGCGTCGGAGTCTCCAATAACCCGATCAAAGACAAGAGCGTGCTCTTCCCGCTGCCCGAGGGTCCGATCAATGCCACAAACTCGGGTTCGCTCAGAGAGAGACTCAGGTCGCGTACTGCCTGCACCTGGGTGCGCCCCAGACGATACGTCTTGCCCAGCCCTTCGGTGCGAACCAAGAAATTCCCGCTCATGTGCCTCCAATAACCCTGGCAATGGGTTCACGGCAAATTTTCCATGCAGGATAGAAGGCCGATACAATCGCTATGATCACAAAAAGAACCATCGACCCGACAAAGACCTGCTGCCGGGCAATCGGGTAAAGGTCCCCAAAGGGCATAATAATCGGGTGGTTTTGGAGATACCCTTCCAAGCCGAGGTAGATCCCCGAGCCCGTGACAATCCCGATAGCCGCATAGCTCAAGGCCTGCAAGATAAACCCGGTCCAAAACACCCGGTCCGGGACCCCGATAGCGCGCAGCATTCCGATCTGCCGGCGTTTGGACATGCCGGAGCTGTATAAAATAAATCCAAGAATCACCGCAGAGGAGACAACGCTCACCCCGAATATGATCGTCCCGATAATATCAAAGCCCCTCACCATATCATCGACACCGTAGTCGTCCCGGTCCCACCAGGTGCGGACCAATCCAGGCAACCGCATCTGCTGCAGATGCCATTGAGCTTCCTTCTCGTCCGTGCCCTCTTTGAGCCGGATAAAAATCTCATCGGCGTTATCACCCCGGTGCAGAATCGCATCCATTCGGTCGCGCGGCACAAAACAGTACTGATTGGCCACGTAATCCCGAAGATCCACCTCACCGGCAATCTGCATGTACTTGCTTTCAAGAGGCTGCATACCCGGCCGGTCCACCTTCTTTTTGTTCACAAAATACACTTCGAGAAAGTCGCCGGGATTCACCGAATCTTTGCCCAGCATATCGCGCAGGTTTTTGGCAGCAATGCGGCCCAAAATAATCTGATTGGCGTCCGGGGCAGAAAAATAGGCACCCCGCTTGATCCGGCTTCGGAGGCCCATCAGAGTCTCGTCGTAAGGCACCCCCCAAACCGTAGTGACGTGCTTTTCTTGTTCAAGCTCCAAGATCGCCGGGCTGCTGTAGATCGCAATGGCCTCCTCCACCCAAGGCACCGCATGCACGGATTCCACTATCTGCGGAAAACGGCGCAGATAGTCCTGATCATGTTCTGTCTCCAGGTAAAGATGCCCGGTGACTTTGATGATTTGGTGGGAGATCGAACGCTCAAAACCCAGCACCATACAGCGGGCGAAGATGAGGTTGGTATAGAGAAAGCCCAGCGCAAAGAGCACGAAAAAAACCATGCGCTTGCGGAAGATAAGATCCCGGGCTGTCAGGAAAAGGGCGAGTCGAAACGGGCTCATGAATCCCCTTTTATCTGCTCCAGAAAACGATCAATGGTAATCAACAGACTTCGATGCGCCACCCAAGTCACAATCCAGGTGCTCAGAGGAATCGCCGGGTTTAGATGGGCACCCACTTCCACTTCACAACCGTGTTCTGAGGGACGCAGGAAAACTCCGCCCACAAACTCCCCTAACAGGATATCGTGCGGGCGAACCTCCAGTTGTTGCCCGTCCACCAGGCGCACATCCACGACCAGGGTGCGTGTTTTGCGGAACACAAGAACACGGGCATCCGCATCCAGCTCGATGACCTTGGCATCTCCGTTGTCCTCAAGAACACGGGCAGCCAGAATCCAGGGCGCCCAGTTGGGCAGGTTCTCAAAATCAGTAATCAAGCTCCACGCTTCGCGCTCGGTGCAGGGTGCTTCAAAACGCGCGGCCACACCAATTCCCCACTCCGGAGTAGAGCCTTTGCGAAAGAGGAGTTCCCGCTCGCCCATCTCCAAAATCTTGATCTCTTGCTTCGGCCAAGAACCCAGGAGATCGTCCGCGGAAAAGGCCCAGAGAGCTGCCGGGGACAAAATTCCCAGCATGGCCAGACTGCAGAAACAAACCGTAATGCGTTTGGGCATGTCAGAGATCATTCACTCAGTTTCTTGAGGCCGTAGGTCTTCAAAAGATCGTTGACATCCGTGGTCTTGAGATCCAGACCCCCCTGCCCGCCAAAAGGCAGGAGCATAATGCGTTTGCCTTGCAAGGCATCCGCTATTTTGAGTTTCACCATGGTGGTCCCGCCCGAACTCTTCAAGGCCTCAATCATTTTGCGAATACCCTCGGACTCGGCCTCGCCCTCAGCTTTGATTGCCTGGGCAATCTTTCCCTGTTGCTCAAAATAGGCATCCACCTGAATGGTCGCCTTTTTGAACTCCCCGTCTGCGCGGGCAACCAGCTTGTTGACTTCGCCCTGGGCTTCTTCGAGTTTCTGCCGGTAATGCTCTTCTGTGGCCCGGATTTCCGAGCGGTACCGTTGAGCCATCTGATCCGCGACCTTCTTGTCTTCAATGGCTTTCTGATAAGCCTCAGGAAAACGGTAATCCTTGGGCAGCACGGTTTCGACGATTACGCCATAGGGATTGAGCAGGTCATTCAGTTTGGCGATGGCTTGTTGGGCTGTCTCCGTGCGTTTTGCTGTAACATAGAAATCCTCGGAAGTAAATTCTCCAAACAGATCTCGCGTGACGTTACGCGCAATGGGCCTGACAACGCGTTCTTCCAGCTCCAGATTATCGGATGCCACATACTCTAAAATATAGGGAGCCTTCGGAGGATCCACCCGGTAGGAGATAATGACATCCAAGGAAATATCGTTTCCGTCAATTGTTTTGAAAACCAAGTCATCCCTGCCCTGCCTGGCGCCGCGGCCCCGCGTCAAAGTCATTTCCATATTGCGCAGCTTGGTATCAAAAACATGCCAGTCATTGACAAAGGGAGGGAAAAAATAGGTGGCACCCGGAGCATAGACCTCCTGGATCACCCCGCTTTTGGCAAAAGGCGACCACTTAACCGTACGGACGCCCACTTCAGTCGAACCGGTGGAGTGCGGCATACATCCTGAAAGAAGAGGGCTTACACAAACCAAGAAAACAATGAACAAGAGTTTTCTCATTGCCCACCTCCTTTGTTTTCATTTACACCAAAAAGTCCGAGCGTTTGATTCAGGTCCAGAGGGTTGATCCCGCCCTCCCCGCTGGAGGGCAACACAATCACATCCAAACCTTTGTATACCTCAGCCATGCGCAAACCCACCAGCTTGTCCGAACCCTCGTTCCGGTAAGCGTCATTAATCAATTCGGTCTTTTGGGCCTCTGCGAGCTTGACCAATAGATCAGCCTCGGCCCGCTGGGTGCGCACATACAAATCTCTTTCAGCGTTCTTCTTCACCACATAGGCATTCCCCCCCTCCATCAGCACTTTAAGAGAGGCTTCCCCCTCCTCAGCCATCTTTTTGACCAAGGCCTGCTGATTCGAGGCGCGGCCCTTAGCCTGGTTTGTAAAGACAAGCTGATCGCGCAACTTCTTTTCCTCGATATTCTTCTGAATCTCCGGGCTGTACTTGAAATACCGCACCAACACGTGTTGCACTTCAATGCCCTTGGCACCGAGCTCTGTGTTCAGAAGCCCTCTGGCCACAAGGGCCCTCTCGGCGCGCAGAGGGCTGTTGAAAAATTCCTCAGTGGTCATGGTGCCCAAAGCCTCTTTGAGCTTGGGCTCCACCTTGGGAAGAATCCCGTTATCCTCGTACAGCCGTCCCGGCCCCACGGTCGTGATCACTTTGTACGGATCGGTAATGCGATAGAGGATGGACACATCCACATCCACATAGAACCCGTCGGAAGTCTGAATATGGGCCGACTTTTCCACGCGCCTTCTGAAGGGTTTCTCGCCCGGATAGTCCGTCAACTCCACGACCTGGGTATTCTTGGGAAATCGGTGCATGGTGTGAATCCCAAAGGGCGCCAAGAAATGCAAGCCTGTCAAATAGACCTTCTTATGAATACCCTTATTGAGACCCAGATTCACCTGCTTGATGCCGTATTCGTAGGGTCCCACATAAGTGAGACAGGTGCTAACAAATAGGGTGATAAAGATGATGAGGAGAACGAGAACCGGCCCGCCCTTGGAGAAGCGCT
This sequence comes from Candidatus Omnitrophota bacterium, assembly GCA_016929445.1. NCBI lineage: Bacteria > Pseudomonadati > Candidatus Omnitrophota > Candidatus Omnitrophota bacterium. Next base: position 5,228 of record JAFGIU010000134.1, on the reverse strand, counting down.
GGAACAAGTTCTTAAAGCGGTTGAAACGCTTGCCGAACATCTCGTCGGGCGAGTCGGGAACAAAGACTTTTGCCATAATGGGTCTCCGGGTGTGGATAAGCCAACAGATTGTCTCCGCACATTTTAGGGCCGCGACGAGGTAGGGTCAAATACTAGAAGAGCGCGTAAATGAAGGGCGCCACTGCGGATCCCTCGGTGAGCACCACCAGGGTGCCCAGCAGGAGCAGAACAACCACCATGGGGGTGAGCCAATACCGCTTGCGGATTTTCATAAAGTTCCAGAATTCCCGGAGAAAGCTTTGTTGCGCCATGCGCAGTATTCTACTAAGGGAAGGCAGCGAATTCAAGGCCGGCAGGATATTGCGGCCGGCTAGTAGGGAGTTTCGAATTCTTCCTTGGGGGAGCGCTTGTGCTCACTGGGAATCCAGTAAGTCTCCTGCCCGGGGAAAAGCTTGCGCTGCATCGGGTCCTTGCCCAGCAGCCGCATCAATAGGCCGATCGGAGCCGCGACCAAGTAAAAGGTCAGGCCCAGAATAATGCGCGTATTCACCCAACCGAGAATACCGCCCAGCCAAGTCAAAACACGATGCACAGGAAACAACAGGGGCGGCCAACAGAGTCCGCTGAGCGCGCTGGCCAAAGGAAACAGGCCGTAGACCGCCCAGTTGAGCTCGCCATGCCGCCAATGAAAAAGACCGCCGAAGGCACACAGAATGCCGGCGAGAACAAAACCGAAATTACGGAGTTCAAAGAGAGTTGGTTTTGAGTATTGCATGAGCCTCCACTTACAGGGACGGTTCTTACGGAGTTCCAGGGGACATTTCTCCGAAGGAGATATGTCCCCTAATGTCCTCAAAGAACCGTCCCTGACTCCTCACTCAATCCGGTATGAGCGATATCGGTTCGGGTTCCGGGGCCTGGGAAGAATCCACCTTCTTCTTTTCCAGCACTATATTCCCCATCACCAGATAATCCATAAAAGTCCTTCGAAAACAGTTGTAGGCGTCCTGCGGGGTGCACACAATCGGCTCGCCCCTCACATTAAAAGAGGTGTTGATCAAAACCGGGCAACCGGTCCGCTTATGAAAAGCCTGCAAGAGCTTGTGAAAGCGCGGGTTGGTCTTGGCCGAGACTGTTTGCAGGCGCGCAGAGCCATTGACATGGGTTACGGCCGGAATAGTCGAACGAAGCACGCTCAACTTTTCCAGGCCTTGCTTTTTCGCATCTGCTTCGCTTATGGGACGCATACAATTCTCACTGACCTTACCCGTAAGCAGCATATAAGGGCTCTTGTCCCCCACATCAAAATACTCTCCGGCATGTTCCTCCAGAGCACTCGGAGCAAAAGGCCGAAAGCTCTCCCGGAACTTGATTTTCAAGTTTAGCCGGGACTGCATCTCAGCAGAACGCGGATCCCCTAAGATGCTGCGCGCACCCAAGGCACGTGGCCCGAACTCCATGGGTCCCTGGAACCAACCGACTACCGCCCCCTCGTCCAGAAGCTGAGCCACAGTCTCATAGAGTTCCGCCTCCGGGTGCTGCTGATAAGGAATCTGGTTCTGATCCAAGTACCTGCGTATCTCATCATCGGAAAAGGAGGGGCCCAGGAGCGAGCCCTTTTGCGCATCATCCACATTGTTAGCAAAGCGGGGCTTTTCGTAATAGCGGTGCCAGGCTGCAAACGCCGCGCCCAGGGCGCCTCCGGAATCCGAAGACGCAGGCTGGATCCACAGATTCTCAAAAGGACCTTCCCTGAGGATCCTCCCATTAGCCACACAGTTGAGAGCCACCCCGCCAGCCAAACAGAGATTCTTTTGCCCGGTCTCCTTGTGCACATGCCGCACGATCTTGAGCAAGATCTCTTCAAGAACAACCTGCACGGAAGCGGCAATATCCATTTCGCGTTGGGTGATGGGCGACTCGGCCTTGCGCGGAGGGCCGCCGAACAAGCAATCAAAGCGCGCGTTCGTCATGGTCAGGCCCGAAAGATAGTTGAAATACCGCATGTGCAAGCGGTAGGAGCCATCCTCATGCACATCAATCAGGTGATCGCGTATCGTCTGCGCATACTTGGGTTCCCCATAGGGGGCGAGTCCCATCAGTTTGTACTCGCCGGAATTGACCCGGAACCCGGTGTAGTAGGTAAACGCCGAATACAGCATGCCCAGGGAATGCGGGAAGTGGATCTCCTTGAGGAACTCCAATTCCGGGCCGCGGCCGATTCCGTAGCTCGTGGTGGTCCACTCTCCCACCCCGTCCACTGTCAAGAAGGCCGCCTCCTGATAAGGGCTGGGATAGAAGGCCGAAGCAGCATGGGACTGGTGGTGATCCGAGAAAAGGATGGAGCCCTTGAAGTCCACGGTCTTGGAGATGGTCCGCCGCAGATCCAACTTCTCTTTGAGCCAGAGCGGCATGGCCTTGATAAAGGAACGGATCCCGAGCGGAGCCACCGCAAGATAGGTTTCGGCCAAACGCTCAAACTTCACAAAGGGTTTGTCGTAAAAAACCAAGGCCTCGACATGCTCGAGCGCAATTCCCGCTTGATCCAAACAGCTTTGGATCGCATTGGAGGGAAATCCCGGATCGTGCTTTTTGCGCGTGAAGCGTTCTTCCTGCGCGGCTGCTATGAGCTCGCCATCCCTCAGAAGGCACGCGGCGCTGTCATGGTAGAAGGCGGAAATACCGAGAAGATACATAAGGGCCTTAGTTTATCACAGGGAGCGGCGCTCCCTGAAGACGCAGCCCAGGAGCGTCATTTCCTCCCTCCCTATCCAAAGAAGGCCCTGTTTTGGAGAGGCATCCACCTCCACCGCGAGCCCGGACTTGTAGAAACGGCGCTCCAGCTTGCGGCAGGAAACCGGGCAGCGCGGCCAGGAAAAGCCCTCGTAGCCCCCCTGGCGCAACTTGACGCCCGGGGCAGGACCAGCCTGTTGAGCAAAGGCAGCCATTCTGGCACTGCGGCTTGTGGCTGCCTTTTGGTACCGCCGCACCACGGACACAAGCTTACTCTCGGCCACAAGACATCCTTCGGAAAAAGGACAGAAATAGAAGGGCGCCTTCTCATAACTTGTTTGGAGCATGGGCTGACGGAAAACCGGGGACTCCAAAGTACTTTTCTCCAAGGAGGAAGTTCCTCCACCCTCTTTGGCACGCCAGGCCTGAGCCAGAGTCACGTCCTCTCCCAACCGCTTCACTTGGAGCGTGTTGCAACTCGCCACCCAGCTACCGGCCAGCACTCCATCCAAACGCGAAAAGCCTGCAAGGTCCAGCGGCCCCTGCCAGACTCCGTTGGCATCATGCACAAACCACGTCACAGCCTGGGCTTTAGGACACCGGGCATCCAGCTCCAAACGCACACGCTTCAATAAAGCATCCAAACGCTTTTTGAGAGGAGGATGAGAGGCCCGGAGCTCCGCCCACAAAGAGTTCTTCTCCTCCAGAGACCTCACCGCAGGATCCATCACAAAAAGCGCCTCGCAGCCGGCTCCAAAACGCGTCTCTCCCCTCCAGCGGTGTGCGATCTCATAAAGAGCCGAAGCCAGACTCATCGGGTCCCGGCAGAGCTCAGCCCCGAGAGCATCGCTCTGCAAATGCAAACAGCGCGGCGCAAAGAGCTGGAGCCCCCGGGACGCCCAATGCAAAAACCGCTTTTGTGAGAAGGCAAAGAGCCCGCACGCAAGCGTCCGGTTAAGCGCAATCCCTGTGCGAATCTCCGCTACAAGCTTGGCCACCACTGCCAGCAGTTCCGGTCTGGAAAGATGCGAAAGCATTCCCTCACTGATCACTACCAAAGGTTTGAGTCCCAAGTCCTCGGCCACAAAGGCATTGGAAGCACAGCTGGGCAAAACAGCGCATTCAAGCGGTCTCTTTTCACCGGCTGCAGCACAAAGCTCCTCCACGATATTCGCCAGCCTTTGATGAAAGCGGTCGTCTTTATCTAGTTCCACAACGCCTGTCAGCAAACGTAATCTTCGCACTGCATTGCGCCCAAAATGCAGGAACTGCCAACCTGCAAACACAAAAGCAATCGCGAAAAGACCCAGAACACCTGCGCCAAACAAAGGGAATCGGAGGAGGGAGGCCACACCCAAGCTGGTTAGGAAGTAAACCGTGACAAGGACGCCAAAGCAAAACACCGCACGGCCGAAGCCTTTACGTTCTATGGGAAACTCAGTCAGTGACATTGTAATCCCAGTATACAAGAAAACGCCGACTCTCTAACGAACGAGAGCCGGCGCCTTCTAACTGTGTTCCCCAGTGTTAACTGGTTCTTATTCGGGTACGCTGTCTCCACCCACGCTGCTAACCGGAACCGGGGGGACCGGACCTGTCGGGCCTGCTGGCGGAACCGGAGAATCCGGACCCACCGGACCCACCGGACCTGTCGGAGACGCAGGACCTGTCGGGCCTGTTGGCGGAACCGGAGAATCCGGACCCGTCGGGCCTGTTGGCGGAACCGGAGAATCCGGGCCCGTCGGGCCTGTCGGCGGAACCGGAGCATCCGGACCCGTTGGACCTGTCGGGGCGGTGGGGACACCGGGGCTGGCCGGACCTGTGGGAGCCGTCGGGCCGAACGGAGACTTGGGTGCCTTAGGGAAAGCAGCCAACGCCAGTTGACTCGACCAAACACCTAGGCCGGCAACGAGGACGAGAGCCAAGGCAATTTTGATACCTTTGGACATTAGTGTTCCTCCTGTTGTTACTGTTTTACGTAGTTGTACTTCTACTTTCCACCGCCCCGCGTCGGTGGTCCTGCTCGACTAGTACCTGCCACTCACCTGAAGTGCAGCAGTGTAATCATTCCACCCCTGCCCCTCAGTGAGCTCGGCGCTCAAGGTCACATAGCCGTCCCACTTGGGAACTGGATAATCAAAACCCGTGTAATAGTAATTCCAAAGATAGAAGTCATCCTGGGTATAAGAAAGCGTTAAGCCGCTGCCGCTCTGTGTCCAGACAGAACCGCTGTATTCGTTCTGCCAGATGATCCGGCTTCCCAGGCCCTCCCAATAAGTCTTGCCGCCGCTGAGCTGAATGTACTTGCTCCCCATCCAGCGGCCCAGTTGCACACCCAGGGTCTGTGTGGCCCAGTCCAAGTCTTGGGCCACATTGAACTGCGTGTCCACACCCAGTAAGCGCGTCCAGAAAAAGGTATCCTGGCGCTGATTCGCCCCGAGCTGGTCTCCCCCAAAGCTCGCGCCCAGGCCCGTACCGGACCAGAGCTCCACACT
>JAFGIU010000133.1 GCA_016929445.1 Candidatus Omnitrophota bacterium | reverse complement strand
TCAAACCTCAGGACCTGCCGGGACTTTTTCCGGAGCTCAGGGCCGGCCTCAACCGGGGCACGCTTATCGTGTCCATTGCCGCGGGCGTGAAACTCTCCGGCTTGCACCAGGGATTGCCCCCGCGAACAGCGGTTATTCGTGCTATGCCCAATTTGCCCGCAACTGTGGGGCAGGGGATGACGGTATTGGCCGCAGGCCGTTATGCGGGCCCTGCGGCTGTGAACAAGGCCAAGAGTCTTTTTGCCAGTGTGGGGGAAGTTTGGGTTGGGAAGGAATCCCAGTTGGATGCCGTGACAGCACTCAGCGGGAGTGGTCCAGCCTATTATTTTTTGCTTACCGATTTGCTGGCGAGCGCAGGTGTGCGTTTGGGTTTGCCTGCTGCGATGGCTGAAGCCCTGGCTTGTTCTACAGCCGTGGGCAGCGGCGCGCTCCTGGCCGGGGGGAGTCTGTCCGCAAAGGAGTTGGTCAAAGCCGTGGCTTCCAAGGGGGGAACGACCGAAGCGGCTCTGAAATCTTTTCAGAAGTCGGGCCTGAACAAGGCAGTGTACGCGGCGGTGAGCGCGGCAGCCCGCAGGTCCAAACAACTCGGAGGTTAGCATGTTTGTCATAGGAAACCTGTTTACTGCCGTAGCGCAGATTCTGGACTTTGTGCTTGTTATTTTGATGTGGATGGTGATCATCCGGGCGCTGCTGAGCTGGGTGAATCCTGATCCTTACAATCCTATTGTGCAGTTTCTTTATGGCGTTACAGAACCCATGATGAGTCCGTTCAGGAGATACCTGCCCATGACAGGCATCGATTTTTCTCCTATCCTGGTTCTCCTGGTGATTATGTTTTCCAGGTGGTTTATTGTGCGAACTCTGTTTGATCTTGGAATGAGGATGAGCTGATGGACAAACCTTTGCTCTACGACCAGCTCCAGGAAAGCGCCGATTATATTTGGGGCCAGGTCTGCACCCGGCCCCGCGTGGGTATTATTTTAGGGACCGGGCTCGGGGGTTTGGCCGCACGCATTGAGAACAAACAGGATATCCCTTATTCGGATATTCCCCATTTCCCTGAATCCACAGTGCAGAGCCACAAGGGTCAGTTCTCCTTCGGGCATCTTGAAGGCCAATCCGTGGCAGTGATGGAAGGGCGCTTTCATTATTACGAAGGCTATAGTTTGCAGGAAGTAACCTATCCGGTGCGCGTCATGAAGGCCTTAGGGGTGGAATTCTTGATCATCTCCAATGCCGCCGGAGGGCTCAATCCCAAATTTTCCAAGGGTGATCTGATGATGATTACGGATCATATTAATTTAATGGGCGTGAATCCCTTGATCGGGCCTAACGACGGACGTTTGGGTTTGCGTTTCCCGGATATGATCGAACCCTATAACCGGGTGCTGTTGGACAAGGCCCGGCAGGTGGTCAAGAAGGAGAAACTCAAAGTGCGCGAGGGCGTTTACGCGGCCATGACCGGCCCTTGTTTGGAGACGCGCGCCGAGTATGCGATGCTGCAGCGTCTCGGAGCGGATGCCATCGGGATGTCCACTGTGCCGGAAGCGATAGTGGCGGTTCATTCCCAGCTCAAGACATTTGCTGTGAGTGTGCTGACGGATCTCTGTTTGCCGGAGGCCCTCGAGCCTTTGGTTATTGAGGATGTGATCCGCATCGCCAATGAGGCCGAGCCGCATCTCACTGCTTTGGTTGCCGGCTTAGTCCGGGAGATTGCAGGTCTCCGGAAGGACGGGGCTTGAGCCATTCCTGCAAGTCGCCTCTGCGTTATTTTCTGCTGGCCGGGGCTTTGGTCTTGGGAGACCAGGCGCTCAAGCTTTGGGTGATGCAGGTCTTTGCGCTGGGTGAATCCCGTCCTTTGATCGGCGGCGTTGTTTATCTGAGCTTGGTGCACAACACAGGGATGGCATTTGGCTTGGCCCGGAGTCATCCGGGCTTTTTTGTTCTCATTTCCTCAGCGGCAATTACAGTTTTTTCTTACCTGTTGCTGCGCTCCAGTTACCGAAGCCAATCCGATGGCTGGATTTTGTGGGGAATGTCCTTGATTTTGGGAGGCGCTGCAGGAAATCTCATCGACCGCGTGCGCTTTGGTTATGTAATTGATTTTTTAGATCTCCGGTGGTGGCCGGTTTTTAATTTGGCGGATAGCGCTATCACAGTGGGCGCAGTGCTGATAGGGATCCGGCTCTTCATACATGAACGGCGCGTGCGGCAATGACGGAATCAGAAAAATATTCCTTTGAACTGAGTCCCGAAGAGGGGAAGAACCGTCTGGATCGCTATTTGGCCCGGATGTTCCCGGACTACTCCCGCACGCATATCAGCCATTTGATTGAAGAGGGTTTTGTACGGGTCAATGAAGAAAAAACGCCCAAGCCGGGGACGCGCATCAAGCCGGGAGACCGAATCGAGATCGAAATCCCTGCAATGGTGGTGCCCAAGGTTCTGCCCGAAGAAATGGATCTGGATATTGTGTATGAGGACGACCGCCTTTTGGTCGTGAACAAGGCGGCAGGCATGATGGTGCACCCTGCGGGGCACATCATGTCCGGGACCCTGGTGAACGGTCTCATGGCGTACTGCGCGGCCCTCGGAGATGAACTTCCGGCGCGGGCCGGTTTGGTGCACCGTTTGGATCAAGACACCTCGGGGATTTTGGTAGTGGCCAAGGATTACAATGCGCATCATTATCTGGCCAGGCAATTCGAGCGGCGCACTGCCATGCGGCGTTATGCGGGCCTGGTTGCAGGCGTTTTCGAGTTGGACACCGGGCGCATTGATGTGCCGGTTGGAAAAGACCGGGAGCACTGGCCGCGTATGAAGGTCATGGGGGCCGAAGGCAAAGAGGCTGTGACCGAGTACGAAGTTGTGGAACGCTTTGCCGAGTCCACGTTGCTGAGCATCAAACCTATTACCGGCCGGACCCATCAAATCCGGGTCCACCTTGCGTGGTTCGGCCATCCGATCCTGGGGGACACCCGCTATGGGATGGGAAATCGCTACAATACGCTGGTAGGCGCGTTCTCGCGCCAGCTGCTCCACGCGCAGGATCTGGGCCTGTGTCATCCGGATCCTCCGCATGAATACATGGAGTTCACAAGTGAGCTCCCCCTTGACTTCCAAGAGGCTGTCTCCGTTCTGCGGCAAGGCAAGCGCCCGAGTCTTTCTCCGGAATAATTGGCCCGAAGCGAAGAGACCTGTTGGCTAAGTTGCCTCTGGAACCGATTGCGATTATCATGTTTCCGGAGGTTACCCATGCGACTCAATCGTTCCGGTGCGGCTCTGGTTTGGATGCTCTGTTTGTTGATTTTGTGCGCGGCGGGCGGCTCGGTCTATCTCTATACGCTTTATTTGGGCGAAAAGGATTCACGCTTGGCTTCCGAGCACCGTGTGAATTTGCTGGAGCGGCAGAAACGCTCGACCGAGCAAAAAGTTGAAAAGCTCCGGGAAGAAAGCACCAGTCTGACTGAGGAGATTGTGGCCCGCCAGACAGAGGTTGCGGCCTTACGGGGGGACTTTGAAAAAGAGTCCCGGGCCCGGGAGACCACGGAGCTCAAACTTCGGGAGCAGGAGTCCCGCCTCAAGGAAATCCGGACCAGTCTGGAAGCGGAACAGCGGGAAAAGACATCGCTGGCAAAGAGGCTTGAGGAGCTGGAGACTGCCCGGGAGCAACTTCAAAGCGAATTGAAGACTGCCCAGGAGGAAAAGGAGCAGCTTGCCCGGCATCTGGAGCAGGCAAAGCAGGCTCCCCGGCAGGCCGCGGCATCCGGGCCGGGCTTTGTGCCCGATTATGGGGTGAATGCAGTGCCTTCTCCTGTGACCGAGCCTGAAGCGGATTTAGTGAGCCTGCCGGCGGTGGACCCCAAACTGGTTTCCGAAGTGCTTGTGGTCAATCGCGAATTTGATTTTGTGGTTATTGGCTTAGGCGCCAAGGATCCTGTGGAGTTGGGTATGATTTTCGATATCTATAAGGATAACGTGCTGGTCGGCCAGGCGCAGGTGGAGAAGATTTACAGCGCCATGTCTGCGGCCGCAGTGGTAAGCGGTTACGATATCAAGGATATCTCCGAAGGATGCGTTGTGCGTCCCGCTCAAGGCGTGCTGTGAGCTCTCCCCAAGTGATCAACCCTTCTCGAGGCCTGCAGGGTTCGATTCGTGTGCCTTCCGACAAATCCGTCAGTCATCGAGCCTTGATGCTTAGCGCCGTTGCCGAAGGGCAGACGCGGATTCATGCCCTGTTGGCGGCCGGGGATTGCCTCAGCACGCGCGATGCGCTCATGCAGATGGGCGTGCGCATGGACACTTTGGGCCAGACAGAAGATCGTCTGGACGTCTTGGTTCACGGCGTGGGCTTGCACGGTTTGCGAGAGCCTCAGGGGGCGCTCAATGCCGGGAACTCCGGCACGACCCTGCGGCTTATGCTCGGGCTCTTGGCGGGCTGTCCCTGGCAGGCGCGCATTTTGGGGGATGAGTCCCTGAGCCGCCGCCCCATGGACCGGGTGGCTTTGCCATTGAGGCAGATGGGGGCTTCTGTGGCCGGGCAGGGCGATCGCTGCACTCCGCCTTTGCAAGTGCGCGGGACAGACACCGTGAAAGCGATCGCTTACCAGAGTCCGGTGGCCAGCGCCCAGGTCAAATCGTGTGTGCTCCTGGCCGGGCTTTTTGCCAAAGGCACCACAAGTGTGGAGTTGCCCCGTCCGGCTCGCGATCATACCGAGCGCATGCTGGAGCACTTCGGAGTTCCCGTGGAGGTTGACGGCCTGCGTTGCAGCGTCTCAGGCCCGGCCCGGCTGCGCGCCAAGGACCTGGTTGTGCCCGGAGACCTTTCCAGTGCCATGTTTTTCCTGGTTGCCGGAAGCCTGGTTCCCGGCTCCCAGTTGGTTCTCGAAGAGGTAGGGCTCAATCCCACCCGGCGGGCCGGTCTGGATATCCTCGAGCGAATGGGGGCGGATCTGCAGATCAGCTTCACAGGGGCAAAAACCGGGGAACCCGTGGGGCGGATCGAAATCAAGACCCATGCGCTTCAAGGGGTGGAAGTGGGCCCGGACGAAGTGGCAGTGGCCATCGATGAACTGCCCATCCTGATGGTGGCTGCGACTCAAGCCGAGGGCCTAAGCTGCTTCCGGGGAGCCGGGGAACTGCGCGTCAAGGAGACGGACCGCATTGCCTCCATGACCGAGGGGCTTAGGCGGATGGGCGCCAAGATCGAAGTCCGGGGCGAGGATATCCGGGTCCAGGGCCCGGTCCTTTTGCAGGGTGCCTCGGTGGAGAGCTTCGGAGACCACCGCACAGCCATGAGCCTGGCCGTGGCCGGGCTTGTGGCAAAGGGCAAGACTCAGATTCAGAATCCCGCTTGCGTCTCCATATCCTACCCCGCCTTTTTCAACACTCTTTCTTTCCTGAGTCCCGTTTGACAGCGCTCTGCAGCGGTGTAGAATGACAATACTCTTTTGCACCCTGGTGCTGTGGGCACCCTCCTAAACCAGGAAAGGACACACCACATTGGCCCCCAGAGGACCTCTCAGTCAGACCATCGGCTTCGGAGTTCGGGGTATCAACCATGTCATGGGTTTGTTTTCCAGCGATATGGGGATCGATCTGGGGACCGCCAACACCCTCGTCTATGTCAACGGCAAAGGCATTGTCCTGTGTGAACCCTCTGTAGTGGCTGTGGAAAAGGGCACTTCCCGCGTGCTTAAAGTCGGGGAGGAGGCAAAACGCATGGTGGGCCGGACCCCCGGCAATATTGTGGCCATCCGCCCCTTGCGCGACGGGGTTATCGCCGATTTTGAAATCACTCAAAGCATGCTTCGCTATTTCATCAATAAGGTTCACGATCGCCGTGTTTTTGTGCGCCCGCGCATTGCCATTGCGATTCCTTCGGGTATTACCGAGGTCGAGAAGCGCGCTGTCAAAGACAGCGCCGAGCAGGCGGGCGCGCGCGAAGTTTTTTTGATCGAGGAACCTATTGCCGCAGCCATCGGAGTGGGCCTTCCCATCAGTGACCCTGCGGGGAATATGGTGATTGATATCGGCGGCGGTACCACCGAAATCGCCGTAATCTCTTTGGGCGGTATTGTCTTTGCCAAGAGCATCCGGATCGGCGGAGACGAAATGGACCAAGCCATTATCGACCACATGAAGAAGACCTATAACCTGATGATCGGGGAGCGCACAGCCGAGGAAATCAAGATCAACATCGGATCCGCCTATGCTCTTGAAGAGGAATATTCCATGGAGGTCCGGGGCCGGGACTTGGTGTCGGGATTGCCCAAGATGGTGACCGTGACTTCCGAGGAGATCCGGGAGGCTTTGGCAGAGCCCATCTCCGCGATTCTGGAGGCCTCGCGCATTACCTTGGAGCGCACGCCTCCGGAGCTCTCCGCAGACCTCATCGAGCGAGGAATCATTATGGCCGGAGGCGGTTCGCTTTTGCGGGGGATCGATCAATTGATCTCAGAAGAAACCGGTCTGCCCGTGCACGTGGCGGACGATCCTTTAACCGCGGTGGCTCTGGGCACGGGGAAGGTACTCAACGAAATTGATTCCTTGCGCCGCGTGACTGTGCAGCCCCGCGAAACCCTATAGCACCCCTTGAAGAGAGCTTTCCTATTTTGTCTCCTGGTTCTGGTCCTGGGAGCGGGTATTCTTTTGGCCCGCATCCAAAGCCCTTCTCCTTCCACGAGTGTTTTCGCCTCTGTCTTTAAAGTACCCTTTGCTGCAGTGCATACGGCCTGGAGCTGGGTTGCGGGCCTTGGAATTTACCCGCGTTTGCGCGCTGAAAACGCTCAACTTCGTCACGAGATCACCGAACTTTCTTTTCAGCTTTCCCGGCTGCGTGATGCGGCCGTGGAGATCGATTCCTTGCGACGCCTGCTCAAACTCAGAGAGGAAATTAATGTGCCCGGGGTGGCGGCGAGTGTGGTGGCCTTTGATCCCTCGCCCTATTCCAATAGTTTTTGGATTGATCGGGGAGAAGAGGATGGGATCAAGTGCGGCGCGCCGGTATTGGCATACACAGGATTGGTGGGCAGTGTGGTACAGGCGGGGGCGCGGACCAGCCAGGTTTTGATGCTGACAGATCCCAATCAGCGAGTGGGAGCCTTGATCCGGCGTACCGGGGAACAGGGAGTGGCCGCGGGGACCTTGGGAAAAAACCTGAGGCTCAAATATCTGGGGCCGGAAAGCGAGGCAATTCCCGGTGACTTGGTTGTGACCTCCGGAGCCGGAGGCCGTATTCCCAAAGGTCTTGTCATCGGTTTCCTCGCAGCAGAGCCCGTGAAGCCGGATCGGCAAGCAGAAAGGGAGACAGTGCTTCAACCCGCCGTGGATCTGGACCGGGTTCAGGATGTGTGGGTGGTACTCCGGTGAATCGCGGCCTCATTCCGATTTGGTTGATCTGGGTTCCGGTACTGCTTGTATTGCAAGTGACTTGGATAGCCCGTGTGACCGGGGCGGAAACCTCGCCGGACTTTTTGCTCTTTCTGTCCTTGTACGGGGCCCTTGTTTTTCCCCGGCGCTGGGCGCTTCTGCCTGCCCTGGTATTGGGTTTTTTGGCAGATACCCTGTCTTTCCTGCCCATGGGCTTAACCAGTGTTTCCTATCTATCCGGGGCTGTCTTGGTGCTTTTGTGCACTCGATTCCTCGACCCCATGAATAGGACCGTGCAATGGGTTTGTGCTGTTCTCGGAACTTTTGCGGCCCAGGCCTCGATGGGCATTGCCTTAAGCGTTTCGCCGCAGTGGTCTTTGAGCACAACAACGTTGGCGGGTCTGGGGGCTGTTCAAGTGGCTTGGGCCTTGTTTCTATGGATTCCGCTGGTGTGGCTTCTCAAACGGAACCCTGTGTCCTCATGAGCTTGAGTGTTTTGAGCCAATTTCGAATGCGCCGTTTGCAATGGATGCTTTACTTGGCCATGCTTGCCCTGGGCGTGGGTTTGGCGCGTTTGCAGCTCTGGCAGGGAGAACTCTACCGGGAAAAAAGTGATCGTAATCGAATCCGGTTGTTGATCCAACTGGCGGAAAGAGGCCGGATTCTCGATACGCAAGGCCGGGTGCTTGCCTCGGATCGGACAGCCCTGGATGTGCTGGTGTTGCCGCAGCAATCCGGAGAACGCGCCGAAGTCGCAGCAAAGCTCTCCACACTATTGGGCATTCCCTCCGAAGAACTCCTGCGTGTGTATAAGCGAAACTACGAGGCCCCCTTTGTACCCGTGCCTTTGGTCAGGGATCTGCGTGTGCCTCAGGCCGCGGCCGTGGAGGAATCCTGGTTGGATTTGCCCGGGGTTTTTGTGCGTCCGCGTCCGCAGCGGGAATATCCCTATGGCGCTTCTACCGCGCATGCCGTGGGTTATGTGGGCAGAATCACGCGTGAGGAATACCGGAAATGGGTGGAGTACGGGTACCGTCCGCGCGATCTGGTCGGCCGCGCAGGAGTGGAGGCCAGGTATGACTCCTATCTTCGAGGGCGGGAGGGAGGCCAACAGGTGGAGGTGGACAATCGCAGCCGCATGGTCCGTATTTTGGGCGAGAGGCCTTCCACTCCAGGCAAAGAAATCACACTGACGCTGGATGCTGAACTCCAAGAACTTCTTTCCGCTCAAATGCACGAAATGGCAGGTGCCGCAGTGGTCCTCAATTGCCGTACCGGAGCTGTTCTTGCGCTGGTGAGCGTGCCCGGTTTTGATTCCAATCTCTTTAGCTTGGCAGCCACCGGTTCCCAGTACCATGATGTGGCTTTGCGCGAGAACCAACTCTCCGCGCTCTTTCAGGATCCTGGGATTCCTTTATTGCCCCGTGCTGTCGCAGGGGAGTATCCTCTGGGTTCGATTCAAAAGGTTCTTGTCGGTGCCGTGGGATTGCATCTGCACGAATTCGACGCAAATACGCGGGTTACCTGCAGAGGCAGTCTGCAACTTGGAAACCAGACCTTCCGGTGTTGGTATGAGAGGGGTCATGGCCCGGTCAATTTACAGAGTGCGCTCGAGCATTCCTGCAACATCTATTTCTACGAGCTCGGGCGGCGTATCGGGATTCGAAGACTCTCCGTCTGGGCCGGACATTTTGGTTTGGGACGTGCGCCGGGTCTGATGCCCGGGGAAGAGAAAAGCGGGCTTTTTCCGGACAGGCAGTGGAAACGCGCAGAACTCGGGGAGCCCTGGTACGAAGGCGACACTCTCAATGTTTCAATCGGGCAAGGGGCAGTGCTTGCCACGCCCGTGCAGGCCGCGTGCATGATTGCGGCTGTGGCCAACGGCGGCTATTTGCCCCAGCCTTACTTGCTGCAGGCCATTGAGGGCATGGATGTCACGGACCCTGTGCTCCGGCCTGTAGGAATAGGGGATGAAGTCTTCAGGGAAGCAAGAGAGGGCATGCGCCGTGCGGTTGAAAGTGAACAAGGGACAGGACAGCATGCCTTTGTCGCAAAAGGTCTGACTGCCGGGAAGACCGGGACAGTCCAAGTCCCGCAGGGCAGCCCCCACGGATGGTTTGTGGGCTTTTCGCCGGTAGACGATCCTCAATGGGCTATTGCCGTCCTTGTCGAACATGCCGGACAGGGAGGCGGAGCTCCTGCGGTTCTCGGACATCAAATAGTCCAGTATTTGAATGATGCAGGTTATCTATAGAGGAAAACGCGTGGCTTCACGTTCACTAATCAAACAATTTGACTGGGTTCTCTTTGGCGCGGCCATGCTTTTGACAGTCATCGGTCTTTCTGCCGTTTACAGTGCAACGCTTCAGATCGAGATGGACCACTTCCAAAAGCAATTGATTTGGACAGCCGTAGGCTTGGGAATTTTCCTCATCACCGTTGGGATTGGCTACCGCCGTTTTCTGGATTTTTCTTACCTATTCTATTTGATAACCGTGCTCGCCCTTGCGGGGGTCCTTGTTTGGGGGGATGTGCGCTATGGTGCCCGGCGTTGGCTGGACTTGGGTTTTGTGGCTCTGCAGCCCTCGGAATTTGTGAAGCCGGTTCTGATTATTGTCTTGGCCCGCTTTGTGGGAGCAAACCGCTTCAGCATGGGACGGTGGGCCGGCCTCTTGCGGCCCTTGTTCTTGGTGGCTTTGCCCTTTTTCCTCGTTCTCCTGGAGCCGGACCTGGGCACTGCGCTTAT
>JAFGIU010000132.1 GCA_016929445.1 Candidatus Omnitrophota bacterium | reverse complement strand
CGCACACCTTTGACTTCAGCCAAAGGCGTATTGAGTATAGGACTCAGCACAGCGGCCTTGGCCCCTGCTGTGCGGCCATGCAAGTTGCCGCTGCACACATTGAGTTCCTCAATATCCGGTCCTGCGGTCCAAGCGCTCTCATTGGGATTTTCAAAACCCCAAACCCGGATCACCTGGGGATCGTTTTCAGGGCGTTCAACCTTTTCGATCACCAACTCGAATTTCTGGCTGCGCGCGACTTCCAGTGCCCCCTCTTCAGTAAGAATCTGGACAGATAGAGTCATCTGGTGCACGCCGGTTTCCCTTTCGCCAAAACGCGTTTCCAAGGGTATCTTGACGGTCTCGCCCGGCCCAAGCTCTTGTAATACGCGGCGTACAGGAGCATTGGGCGTATCACCCCGCAACCATAGCACCACCACCAGCGTCTCATTCGATTGATTTGTGAATTCCACTCCATAGGCTGCGGGCGCACCCACAAAGACTATCTGGTTTTCCGCGTTGATGAACTCACCGATTGCCACAGGGATAGCCAGCTCTTCTCCGGCATCCATGTCCATAAAATCCGGAGTAGCATCCGGGGCCTGGGAGAGCCCTTCCTGGACCATCGCAATTGCCTGCGTAAGGGTGCCGGTCTTAGGCAGAACCCAGGCGGTATCGATAAAATCCGTTATGGCCGCGGAGTTTTGGGCCGCAGTCCCGTCAATCTGCTGGGGGAATTCCGGCTGCGCAGCGGCTTTTGAGGAGCTCTCCACCTGAAGCGTCTCCGATTCCTCAGAGGCCCAGCTGGGTGCGCTTAGCGCGCTCCACCAAGAGGATCCGGCAGCCGTTGTCTTGTGATTTGTGCTGTTGGATGCGGTCCCTGAAGCGCCTATCACGTCAATGACCGGTTCCTCGGCAACGGGTGCGGGTTGTGCAACAGAATTAGAAGAACGTTTGCTTTGCCCATCTGCAGCGGATTGCCCGGGCTCAGGTTCCTGCGAATCCGGAGAGAGAAGCCGGCCTGATTTTTCCAGAAAATGCCTTCCCCCGCCTGTGGCGGCTCCTGCATTCGCCTGGCCCTGAGTCGCGCTTTCCTCGGCCTGTGCTTCGGATTCTGCGGATTCCTCCGAAGGCGCTTCGGATTCGGCGCGGGCCATGAGAGAGACTGTGGGCTCAGCCGCCTGACGGAGGGCAACCTCACCCTGGCCCTCTTCCTGTGCGCCGCTTTCTTCCAGGGGGACCCAATCTCCGGCCTCGTAAACGCCTTCACCTGAATCCGCGACGGCTTCGGCCGCCTCCTCCGCATAGCCCGCCGGAGCTCCAAGCACGCTCAGGCTGACAACCACCAGCCAGATCCAAATCCGGTGCTCTTTCGCTCTCAGGCCTCTCATGCGCGCCTCCTTAGAGGAGATGGGCCAAACATAGCTTACTTAATAATAACGAAGAGTGTTTTATTAAGTTGCCTCCTCTATAGGACAAGGTTTAGCACCTATCCGCAAGGGTTTCAAGACCTTAAGCGCTGTAATTACAGATAAATACAAAATAAATACTACTGATATTTTAAGAGTGATTAATAAATCGTAATAATTGGGCTTATGATAGGGTAGGATTTATGAGGAGTTGGTTTCCTGCATTTTAGTAAGGCATTACCTTGCGTCAGTCAGCCGTATTGGGTCCCGGTAAGTAATTTTCAGAGCTTAAGGCAAAGCAAACAGAGACTCCGCTTTGCCTCCTCTGTCAAAAACTTTCTTTTGGACATCAAAGCCAGTGGGGTATAATAGCCAAATTCAGATTGAATCGCAATTGAAAGGGAGCCTATTCGATGCCATCAGATCACGTACAAAACCCGGTTTCGTTGGGGCAACTTCCGGAAGGCAGCTCCGGTGTTGTGCTCGAATTTACCTGCCATAACGCCATTCTGCACCGCCTGCGCGAGTTGGGCATGACCCGGGGCACCCAGGTTGCGGTCAAGCGATTGGCGCCCTTCGGGGACCCCATGGAGATTACAGTCCGCGGCTTCAATGTATCCATCCGCCGGGCCGACGCTTCTTGTATCGTGTTAGAGAAGATTGAGACCCGATGAGCACCGCGCGAAAATCCCATTCCAAACGCAAAGAAGTCGCTCTTCTAGGCAATCCCAACTGCGGAAAAACCACGGTTTTTAACGGCTTGACCGGGATGCGCCACACCACCGGAAATTATCCGGGTGTCACCGTGGAGCGGCGTACCGGAACGCTCGTGCTGGATGAGGGACCCGTCACTATTCTGGATTTGCCCGGAACATATAGCCTGTCGCCCCATTCCATTGATGAAGAGATCGTGCACAATGTGCTCCTCGGCATGCAGCAAGGCACTCCTGCTCCCGACCTGGTGGTTTTGATCCTGGACGCGAGCAATCTGGAGCGCAACCTGTACCTCGCTTCACAGGTTTTGGAGATCGGGCTGCCCGTCATTTTCTTCCTGAATATGTGGAATCTTGCTCTGGACGAGGGAATGCAGATTGATTTGGAAAAACTCCAGGAACTCACCGGAGTCCACTGCATTGCCGGGAACGCACGAACAGGCATGGGACTTCCAGACCTGCGCAAGGCAATCGGCAAACATCTGAAGGACACTCCCCTTCCCAAGAAGCCCGGCGTGCTGAGTCCAAAGCTGGATAAACGGGTCGAGGATGAAGTCCACGCCCTTTGTGAAAAGATTCAGGCCACCTTTGCCCAGCGGCATAAGGCTGCCTGCGGCGAAGCGCTTCGATTGATTTCCGACACGTGGCGCGGCAGTCCTTTGCTCAAAAACAATTCAAACGGAGACGAACTTTGGAAGGCCGCAGAGCAGGTGCGTGCTCGGCTAAAATCTGCCGGAGTGGATTGGGCTGCCGCAGAAGCCGAAAGCCGCTATCAAAGCATTGCCGCACTGATCTCCCGGATTCTCACTTACCGGCCCGATGCCTCCCTTTCGCTGTCCGACCGGCTCGATTCCGTTTTTACGCACAAATTCTGGGGACTGGTCATCTTCATGCTTTTAATGGGCCTGGTCTTTCAATCCATTTTTAGTTGGGCCGAGCCGCTTATGGGCGTCGTCGAATCCTTTGTGCAGGCGATTGCCGCTTTTATCACCGGGTTGTTACCTGAAGGCGTTTTGCGCAGCTTGATTGTGGACGGGATCATTGCAGGCGTCGGAAATGTGGCTGTTTTCCTGCCTCAAATCTTTTTACTTTTCTTCTTTATCGCCCTTTTTGAAGATTTCGGTTATATGGCGCGCGCGGCCTTTGTTTTGGACAGGGTGATGAAGAAAGTGGGGCTCAATGGCAAAGCATTTTTACCCCTTTTGAGTTCCTTTGCGTGCGCGATTCCCGGTGTCATGGCCACGCGGACCATTCAGGATCCTAAGGACAGGCTCGCCACGATTCTGGTGGCGCCCCTGATGAGCTGCAGCGCCCGATTGCCCGTGTATGCGCTGATGATCGGGGCCTTTATTCCGGCCGTGCCGGTATTAGGCATTTTTGACCTAAAAGGCGTGACGCTTCTCTCCATGTATTTCCTGAGCATTATTGCGGGACTCGGCATGGCTGCGCTGTTCCGGAATACCCTGCTCAAAGGCCCCCATTCCCCGTTCGTTTTGGAGCTGCCTCCGTACCGAATTCCTCAGTTGCGCTCCGTTTTGCTCATCGTATGGGACCGGTCAAAGGAATTTCTATTCCGGGCCGGCACGATCATCTTTGCCATTTCCATTGTGCTCTGGTTCTTGGCCAATTATCCAAAATCCGAATCCCAGGTACAGCACTTTGAACAAGCGCGCCTCCAGGCAACTCAGACACTCAGCGGGGAAGACTTGACGCGAACCCTTCTGCAGATCGACCATAAGCAAGCCAGTGAGGAACTCACTTACAGCTTTGCAGGACGCTTGGGCAAGCTCATCGAGCCGGTGATCCAGCCCCTGGGATTTGACTGGAAAATAGGGGTCGGCCTGATTGCTTCCTTTGCAGCCCGCGAGGTTTTGGTCAGCACGCTGGCCATTGTGTACAACGTGGGGAATGACGGGTCAGAGACCTCTGTGGATCTGATTCACAAATTGCGCAACCAGGTCTCACCGGAGACCGGGGCCCCGGTTTACACACCTCTGGTCGCCATTTCCTTGATGGTTTTCTTTGTGCTGGCCTGCCAGTGCATGTCCACGGTGGCCATCGTTAGGAAGGAAACAAACTCCTGGCGCTGGCCTTTGTTCATGATTGCCTATATGACCTTGCTGGCCTGGCTGGGTTCTTTTGTGGTGTTCCAAGGCGGCCGGCTGTTGGGATTCAGCTAATGAACACTTCCGAAATCTTTGCCTTTGGGGTCGTGGCCGGAGCAGCGCTTTACCTGGGATGGTATTTTTTTCTCAGGAAGAATAAGAAGAAGAGCTGTTGCGCGCAGGGATGCCCTTTGGATGACTCCCCGAACCATGACTGAGGAGTCCCGGCAGATTTGCCATATCGGCGAAGGTGAGCGCGCCGGCCTGCTGCAATAAGGCTTCTTCAGCCAAACGGGTGTAGCCAAGGACCTTCATGCCCGCGGCAATCCCGGCTTGAACACCCGGCGCCGAATCCTCCACTACGACGCAGCGAGACGGTTGGGCTTTCATCTGTTCGGCTGCATGCAGAAAAAGATCCGGATAGGGTTTGCCCCGTGGCACTTCCGTGGCGCTGTAAATCCTTCCTTTGAACCGCTCGAGCAAACCCGCGTTTCCTAAAGTCAACTCCATTTTTGCGTGTGTTCCGCTTGAAGCCACGCACACGGGGTATGGAATGTGATCCAGAACCTCGGTAATCCCCGGCACAGCATGCGTCTCCTGCGCTAAGACCTTCAGGAGCTTTTCATTGAACTCCTCAAAGAAATGCTCCGGCAACGGACGGCCCAGGCTCTTCAGCGCCATGTCCCGGATATCTTGGGAAGAACGCCCCATGTAGAGCGCGATGGATTCTTCCGTGGTCGTGGGCAAGCCCAGATCCGTCAAGAACTCCGCCAGAATGCGGTTTGCCACCGGCTCGCTGTCCACGAGCACGCCGTCGCAATCAAAAATCACACACTCCCAAGACATACCTCTAGCCTCCCCTTCGGTGTCAGGCACTGGTGCCTGGCACCGGTGCCTGGCACCAAACGAAAAGCCCCCGCTCCGGTGAAGAGCGAGGGCTTTGTAAAACTAATCCTGCTCTGTTATGTTTGCCTTCCCGCTATTTACCGCCCAAAGATCCTTTCAGATCTGCAGCCGCCTTCTGGGCCGCGGCAGCCATCTCATCCTTGGCTTGCTGGAGAATCTTTTGTGCTTCCTGCGACGACTTATCCACGTTGCTCAGCACATACTTGACTGTCTGCATGGCCTCTTCGTATTGCTTGGAATTCAAGAAAGCCTGCCCCTGCTTAACCAAGTATTGTGCTTGAGCCTCGACCGTCCCTAAGGTCTTGGCATGGTCAATCGCAGCGGCTGAGGACTCTGCTTTTTGTCCACACGCGGCAATTCCCACACACACAATCAATGCCAGCCCCATCGCCCCGAACCTGCGAATACCTCTAATCATCAATGTCTCCTCTATGCCTTTTTCTTTCCGATAAGGAAGTACAAGAT
Organism: Candidatus Omnitrophota bacterium; assembly: GCA_016929445.1. NCBI lineage: Bacteria > Pseudomonadati > Candidatus Omnitrophota > Candidatus Omnitrophota bacterium. The sequence goes on along the minus strand of JAFGIU010000132.1, from coordinate 2,568 downwards.
CATACCCACAACGGGTATGACCAGAATCAAGATAATCCAGAGTGCCTTCTTCGCTGTGTCCATCGAGCTCTTGACAACATCAATAATCGCGATGACGTCGAGTACCAGAACAATCAGGCCCAGCAATCCATTCATAAGGAGCCTCCTTTTTGTGGCCTTCTTTCCTGCCAGACTGTGAGCAACATTATAGAGCTGCCGGGTTGCTGCTGCAATGTATTCTGCCCCAGGCTTTTGCTCTCTCCCCAAGCGGCGGCCTGACTAGCGCACGGTGGCGTATTTCGGTGCTTCAGGATGATAGCGGCCTACCACGGTGTGGTCGTAGTAAACAGTGACCCAATGGCCAGGTATGATATCGCCCGGTATTGGTGGCACCCATTGATCAGGAACCCAACGTCTTACCGTGTTATACCCATTAAATACATAGATCACATCGTTAAGACCTGCCGCGGCGTGCTGTGTGCGTGGCCGAACCAAGTCGGCCTTCTGAGAAAAAACCCCTGTTGAGGGATCATACATTTCCATTTTTTCCGTTGGCTTGGGCCCACCGGTAAAATACAGCTTCCCCAAACACGCGGTCACTACCCTCTCCGGCCGCTCTGGATTCATTACATGTTCAACTGATAATTCATTCCATTCAGGACTGTATTTGTATATGTGAGTCGCACTTGTCAGATAGATAATCTCTCCAATAGCAGCAAGATTATTTTGAGCAAAGCTTTCCGGCAAAGTCAGCAATTGGACCCAGGTATCGAATGCTGGGTTGTACTCCATAATCTGCATACCAAAAGTAAAGACCCGGTCTTGTGCGGAAGTCATTCCAACCGGATCCGTGCCTTCCGGTGCGTCGACTGCACGCGACCAGATTTGTGTCGCACGATCGTATTTCCACAATCTACCGTAAGTCCCCAAGACATAGACTGCATCTGCAGTTGCAGTGCCTCCCAGAAGCTCTGTGGGCCACTCGCGCGCCTTTTGGGTCCAGGTATTCGCGACCGGATCGAGGATAAAGAGATCTTCAACAAAGTACCAGATCTCATTGCCCACACTAAATGCCAGTTTATTCCGTGCCGTAAACGAAGTATCCTTTGTTGCTTCCGGGTCCGGATCTTCTACCCAGACATCCCCGTCTCCGCTGAGCAAACGGATGGATTCTACTTCAAGGGTGTCCCCCACCTGAGCAGTCGACGGAAGCTCCACGCTGAGACTCTCAATGGAACCGTACCAGGCCACATTCTTTGCCATGGAGACGAGAATCGTATGTAACTGGCCGTCTCCCAACACTTCAAAATCTTGGATTTGCCCTAAGCTCCCCAATTCTTCACCCTCTCTGGCCCAGCCTATAGCGCCTGAAATAGAGGAGCTGATTGCCTGGTAAGTAATTTCCAACTTGTTGTAGATTTCGGAATTGACGGGCTCCACAAAATCCTGTACCAAAGTCGGGTGCGTCCCGATCACATTTGCTTGGAGCATACCGCCGCTTACAGACACGTTAGTAAGGTCATCCGACGCACTCCATCCTTCCAACACGCCTTCTGTCTCAAAATCCCATACGGTCTCCGGCTCCATTAAACGCACATAATCCAAATGGATGGACTCACCCGTAACGCCGTCTCTCAGCGGCATGATCGCCAGGTTACTCAGATAACCTTCTTCCCAAGTGGGTTGCCCTCCAAGATAGAGGACCATTTCATGGAGTTCCCCATCCGCGAGTGTTTGGAAGTCCATACCTCTTGAGCTAAGAACCGGATCTTCTTCTCCTGCACTCCACTGCAGGCGCCCCAGCCTGTAAAGATCTCCGGAGCTGTAGGCGCGAATTCCCAGGAGGAGTTCCGTGTACTTCTGAGGGTTCCATCGGACCTCATTGGGTGAAATATACACACCCTCAGGCCCCACAAGCTCGGCTCGATATTGTCCGCCCATTACGGAGGTGGTTCCAAAGCCGGCCGTACTCCAGCCTTCGGCGTCTCCCGCAGTTTCGAATTCCCATTGAAGTTCTAAAGGATCCGAAAAACTGGATGTATCCCGCACCCGGATATGATCGATGGCCACCGTGTCTCCCATGGCCGGTGTCTTGAGAGGATCCAGTCGGAATTGATTGATGGTACCCCCCCAATTCGGGTGGGTACTGAAGTCAAAAGCGGCCACATGGAATTGCCCGTCAGAGATCACATTGAACTCAATGCCGCGGCCCCCGCTGCCGGGAACCAGATCCCCTTCCCCCCAATAAAATTGCGCCAAGTCATACGTGCTATTAATCGTATACCCGATCTCCACAAGCGCTTTCTCGTCTCCGTTAAGCCCCAAGTGCGTGAGACTCTTGAGTTGCGGATCGCAATCGCTGATCGTGCCCCTCAATTCGCCGTTTATAACCTCCGCATCCTCCACACCTCGGGTATATCGCCACCCCTCGGCATCTCCTTCCCGGTTGAATTCCCAGAAGCCGACTTCCGGGGCCGGACCGCTCGGCTCCAAAATGCGCACGTAGTCAATGGCCACGGAGTCCCCAATGGCCGCGTACTTGATGGGGTCCAGACGTACTTGGGCAAGAGTCCCCGTCCAAAGATCGTG
>JAFGIU010000131.1 GCA_016929445.1 Candidatus Omnitrophota bacterium | reverse complement strand
GAAACAGGGCAGCCGGCTGGGTTCCATTCTGGGAGCCCACGGCGCTCTCTATGCGATTCGCCGTGCCCTTTACCCGCCGCTCGAACGCAATGCCATCAACGATGATTACCTGATCCCTGTGAGGATCCGGGCGCAGGGCTTTAGAAGCATCTATGAGCCCAAGGCCGTGTGCCGGGAGGAATCCCAGACCAACGTGGAAGGGGAGCTTCGCCGCCGCGTGCGTATCACGGCCGGCAATTACCAGCAGATTTGGCACCTGCGCTCCCTGCTGTGGCCGCCCCGCGGCTGGCTGGGCTTTCAGTTTCTCTCGCACAAGGTGCTCCGGACCCTTCTGCCGCTCTGGCTGCTCGGCGCGTTTTTCGCCAGTTGGGGGGAGCCCGCAGTCTTTTACCGCACCGCCGCCCTGGGCCAGACCGCCTTTTACGGGCTCGGGCTCACTGCCCCCGCCTTCCAGCGGCTGGGACTGCGCTCCAAGCTGCTCACCATTCCCTTCTACTTTCTGCTGGTCAATGTGGCCGGGGTGTTGGGAGTGGTCGAACTCCTGCGCCCGCGTCCCTCCCATCTGTGGAAACGGCCTGAGGAGTGTTGAAGGATTCAGACTCCAAACTCCCGAAGTGAGGCGCTCAGACAACACGATCCGTAATGGAGCTCCGAAGTCATGCAGTGTTTCTTTGTAAAATTGGTAAATTGTACGTAAGAATACGATCAGAATAACACCTAACTCTAAGTTAAACAACAGGTTATAGAGTGAAATAAGTTGCCCGTTTTGGGTCGCCGGGCATTGGCATACAAGCTGCTAGGTATATGGGGTACTCATTCAGAGATGCTGTGCCTGAGTACGACCCTATGATTGATCTCATACTGAAACAAAGTCGTTTGAAACCCGTTAGCGAGGAGTAGAAGTCCAGCATGGATGCAGCATTAACTTTTCGAGAAACTCCCTTATACAGACTGCAGCAGAGCTTCGGACATCCGGAGGGTCTTAACCTTCAGGTCCGTCTGGTGCTCAAGCGCGGTTTGGACATCCTGGGTGCGGGAATGGGAATTCTCCTGGCAGCACCTTTGATGGGGCTGGTGGCCTTGGCAGTGAAATTCAGTTCTCAAGGGCCCGTGCTTTACAAGCAGGCACGCCTGGGCAAGGGCGGAGCCGAGTTCACCATCTACAAATTCAGGACCATGCGAGTGGATGCAGAAAGCAACGGGCCTCAGTGGGCGCAGACAGACGACCCGCGCGTGACCCGGATCGGCGGTTTCCTGCGGCGCACGCACCTGGACGAACTTCCCCAGCTCTTCAATGTGCTGGAAGGGAGTATGAGTTTGGTAGGTCCCAGACCGGAGAGACCGGCCTTTGCTGAGGAGCTCAACAAGCAGGTCCCCAGCTATGATCAGCGTCTCTTGGTCAAACCCGGACTTACCGGCTTGGCGCAAATTCATTACCGGTACGACTGCACGGTTGAGGATGTGAAGAAGAAGCTCCGCTATGATCTTCTCTACGTCCGCCGTATGTGCCTGCTTTTGGATTTGCAAATCATTTGGAAGACCGCGACCTTGATTCTGGGTGTGTTCCTGGGCAAGGGCCGGACTTTAGCAGAAGTAAGAATTAAATAACCAACAGAGGGGAGAACGAACATGAAAGTAACATTTGGTAAGGTAAGCCTTGCCTTCGTTGCTGTCTTGGTCGCTTTGACCGTAAGTGGAGGGGCGCAAGCAAGCCCGCTCTCTTCGGCAATCGGCGCCAACTTCACGGGCGAGGATATCAAGTTTACCTCCGACATCGGGCAGTTTGAGCTCGGATGGATCGGCGGGGGTGCCATCAATTGGGCGCTCGGGTTTGACAAGGACTGGACCAATCCGCTGGACGGCGGACGCTACGCGGTGATCAGCGGCGGCGCCGTTGTCACACACATGGGTCCTGGCGACATTGCACCGGTCGCCATGAACGACATCTTTGGCTCCGCTGCGGACATCGTCCGCTTCAACGACTATTTGGCCTCCAACGGCGGCCTCGAAGTTTTTGGAGTGGGCACGGTCAGCACCGTGACCAGCGCCCTGGGTGGCGGACCGACCTTGGCCCTCTCCAGCTTGGGCAATCCGGATGATATCAGCTCTCAGCTCACCTACACGCTGAACTCTCTGATTATCTCCTCCATTACGCCCGGTGTTGGGGTTGGCAATATCCAAACCAACTTCGTGCCAGGAACAGGGTCCCTGAAGCTGGTGGAAGACACCACCCCGGACTTTGATCCGAGCGGAACACTGCCGCTGCCCACCGCCGGTTTTGACCCCACCAACGGCGACTACGGGCTGTACAACAGCCTGGGCACTGCAGGCGATCCCAATGAAGAGCTCTTCCTGGAGCTCACCTACGACACAGCCGGTGGGTCCATCATGCTCCTGAATGAGTCTTGGGCATCCCCGATCGTTGTGGGCGGAGTCATTGTGGATGAGCCTAACTTCGTGATCATCGGCGGCGTCAAGTACTACATCGAAGGCGAGTCCAACTTCATCGGGATTAACAGCCCTCTCAAGGCTTTTGCCGGCAGCGGCTTGGGCCTCTTTGGCGAGAGCACCTGGGATATTGGGGGAAGCCTCGTGTTTGGCGACCCGGATTCCAGAAGTGGCGGCGTGGACGATCCTTCGACATTCACCTTCGGTTATCCGCCACTAGGTTCCCCTCCGACTCTCGAGGGTGGCCCGGTGATTCCTGAGCCTGCAACCACAGCCCTGTTTGGCATGGGTCTTCTGGGCGCGGCTCTGGTCGGACGCCGTAATCGCTTCCGCCTCTAATAGGCAAGTACATTAAGAGACAATAGGGTTTTATCCCCTCTGTACAAGAACAGCCGGCGCAATCCTCAAGGATTGTGCCGGCTGTTTCTTTTTTTTGCTTTGACTTGTCATTCCCCCACAGACTCAAGAAAGTGTCATTCCCGCGCAGGCGGGAATCTAGTTGCTTGGCTGTGGTGCTGAACACCCAGGCTGGACTCTTTATCCGATCTTGAGCCGGGGATACACGGAACGCAGGTGCTCCAACTGAGCCGGATCGGCCTTGGCCAGGACAGCGCTCTTTTGCACAAAGAAATTCTCAAATTCCCTTTGGGAAAACAGGGGAGTGGGTTGGAGAGACTCTTGGGGGAATTGATGGCCGAAGAACATCTTGTAAAGACCCCGCCGGCCGCTGAGCAGGCATTGGTCTTTCAGCTCCTGGACCTGCCGGACGCTGATATGCTTGGCAATGGCCGGGGCCCCGTTGGCCGACTCGTAGTACCGTAAAGGCCCCAGCTCCTCAAAGAAAAGGAAGCGGTAAACCAGATCATGCTTGGGGTTCACCGCAATCACCACCTCATCATAGCCGGCCACATTGTGAATATAGTCAAAGGCCAGCTTAAAGAGATTGAATACCAGGGAGAGCTTCTTGGAGTTGAGCATTAAGAACACCCCCTTGCCGAAGAGGTCATTCCGCACAGCCAGCATGGAGGCCTCAGCCAATTTCAGATTCCGGCTTCTCAGCTCATCCAACTCGGGCTTGTAGATGCGGTCCATCGGAACGCCCAGGGTACTGTCCCCGATCAAACTGACCGTCCCGATGACTTGTCCTTCGGCTACAGCGACAAACGTGGTGGTTGTGGGAAGCGCGTTGTAAATGGAGACCTTGACTCCGGAATCGCTGGGATGGGTATAGCCCCGGCTCAGGTACTCTTTGTGAACCAGGGCATAGGCCTGTTCCAGATCCCCGGCATTTTGAGCCACGCGGAACTCAATATTTTTGAGAAACTTGCGGCACGAAGAATCGGAGGCGGAAGGGCCTGCAAACGCCATGGTCAACCCTCCATCCGGGTGAGAAGCTGGTCACAGATAAACTGGAAATACCTGTGGGCCGCGTCCGGCGGCATTTCCTCAAGGTGCACCCCCAAATCAGCGCCCGCAGGGCTGCCTGTTTCCGGATCTGTCAGGGCTTGGCTCCAGACAACAAGGGCACCCGCCACGACGGGCTCTTCTTGGCCGGGCAGCCACATCTGGACCCTCAGCCGTGTCCCGGTCTCAAGCAACCTGGGACAGGGGAATTTCAGTCCTGACCCGCTCAGGTTCGCGGCTCTCACCTCGCACTCCAGCTGGACCGAGCCTGCCTTGTCCAGCACCTCGTAGTACAATCTCAAGGGCGCCGGCAAACGGTCTGCCTTGCGCCGGTCCGCCAGCGGCGAGTCTTGCTCAGGTTCATCCATCAGAAAGCTTCTCCTTTTCCGGGTTTTCTCTTTTCAACGGAAGTGTATCACACAAACGCACAAATGGAGGAATGTGCCAATTATACAACAGTCCAATGTCTAGTATTATCAACATTTGAATAATATAGCCATCATGTATTAGAATGTGCAAGCCAAAATTTTATGCTCCCGGAAACCTGTTTCTAAGCTACATAGTTACAATATGTTACAAATCTTCCATTTTCCGGCCTGGCACGGGATCTGCTTCAATTCATATACACAAGCTAAAAGCACTTTCTTTTGCTGGGGCTTGCCGCTAGACAACTAGCGCAAAAAGGCCTAGAGTCTCATTGAACATTCAGACTAAACAGCGTGTTATGGGGGAATGAGAATGCCTGTTCGGATGAAATACATACTATTGGTGTTCGCTCTGCCTTTGACTCTGGGCGCTTGCAAGGGCGGCGGAGGAAGCTCTGTTTCCGGAGATTTGACCTCTGCTGCGGTGGCCGCCGGGACAGTGGGCTATTTCGAAACCAGCTATGGACCGGGCGGGGATTCTTACACACCTCCTCCTGGTAACGGATCCACGGAGGAAGACTCTTTCACCGGCACCGGATCCAGTGATGAACCCGGCGCGACCGGAGGCGGCACACAAAGCCTTGCAAGCCTTACCGGTGAGCGGGACGTGGTCACCAATCCCGAGCCCGCTTCATTATTACTGCTCGGGGCCGGTGCGCTGGCATTGGCCCGCAAGCGGCGCAAGCAGCAACGATAACCAGTCTGCAGCACTTTGTGCGACCCTTGTGGGGGCAATGTCGCACGCGATATCGTCGGTCTGAGGTGTAGAGACAGGGCGCATGCGCCCTGTCAACTATTAATGAGGGAGATCATGATTCGTAGCTATCGTACAGTACGTCGTATTTGGGGAATTCTTGAGAGTGAAGTTCGCAAGCACCCCTCTCTCCTGCTTCCCTTCTTGATTGTTGGACTGGCGGACGGAATCCTTCTGACGCTCATCTATCTTGCCCCGCAGGCCCCGGTTTCCACTGTGTTGGCTCCGGTGGTTCGCGCATTTTTCGGCGAGGCCTATCTCCATTACCCGGCTAATTTTGTTGTGATACCCAAGATGTACGGCGTGGGGTATTCCGTTATCTCAGCCACACTGGGCCTGCTTCTCACTGCAACAGCCATTCTGATGCTCCGGGACAGCCACAGCGAACGCCTCCCTCATCCCTGGAAAAGCTTCACCGAATCTATCCGAATCTATGTCCCGTTATTTGCACTCTGGATCTTTCATTTTCTTCTGATTAACGGCATCTTCAAATTCGGAGGCTTGCTGGCCAGCAAACTCGTCGGCCACCTCTGGGCCCGGAATCTGCCCGGTGGGGTGGCAACCATGCAAACCGGTATATTCTGGATCTCCGTTTTTGTGGCTTTGGTTTTTGAATCGGCCATGATCTATTTTATTCCCACGTATCTTTACGGGGACCGCCGTTTTCTGCCAAGCGTGGGGCGTGCTCTCCAGTCTGCGCGCCGGCTGTGGCTCCCGACCCTTCTGCTCGTGGTCTTACCGACATTTCTACTTTTTCCAGTCTTCCAGCTGCGCCGCAACCTCGTGCTTCTCATGAACCATACGGTTCCGGAGACCATGCTCTGGGTGCATGCCGCTTCACTGATATTGACCGTGGTCGTGGATTTTGTTGTCGTAATGAGTGCCGCTCTTCTGCTCCTGGTCGCCCGGGATGCAGGAGAACAGGGCTGAGGAGGTTTTTCCAATGCGATTGATCACTACTCTTAGCATCCTAATCATTAGTAGCCTCGGACTCAGCGGCTGCGGAGGGGACTACCAGGCAGAGAGGCTCATGTGGGAAGCCAGGCAAGAATCCCGGTTTATTCAAGGGGATCCGAAACTCGTGCCCGCGGAAGCGTGGGAAAACGTGGTCCAGGCCTACCAAAAAGTCTTGGACAAAGCACCGGGGAGCAAACTTGCGGCCCAAGCGCAATTCAATATTGCCACGGTATACCTCCGCCAACTGGATCTGGAAAAAGCCCGGGAAGCCTACGGCAAAGTCCTGCAGAACTATTCGAAAGACCGGCGCTTAAGCTCCGAGGCCTACTTTATTATCGGGCGCACTCACGAACTGGAGAACCACTGGGACAAGGCAGTCGAAAGCTACGAAAATCTCGTTCTTTACTACGGCGACACGCTTAAGGGCTTGCAGGTCCCTATTTATATTGCCGAGGGATACAAGAGACGCGGGCAGATCGAGGAAGCCAGGGCCGCCTATGAAAAAGCTCTCAAAGGCTACGATAAGAGGGCGGAGGATTCATCCAGCGGCAATTTCAAAGCTCACGCATACGGATTCAAAGCCTGGGCCTATGAAAGCGAGGGAGACTGGGCCAATGCTCTCAACACACACATGAGCGTGGCCAACGAATATCCCGAGTCCGACCGCGCTCCGCTGAGCCTCTTCACGGCAGCCCTCATCTACCAGCAAAAATTCCAGGACATGGACCGGGCTGTGCAGCTCTACAAGACTCTGCTCAGCCGCTATCCCAAGCACCGCCTCACTCAGTTTGCCATCCTTCAGGTCAGATCCTACGAAGAACAGGGGGCGCTTAAGGACCTCAGTGTCTCTCCAGCGGATGTGGACAGTACCCGCAACCTCGAAATGAAGACAACTGACGAAAACCCGGGTTCTTAACATGACCCGGACTCGATACTGCATCGGGGGGATCTCAGTCTGGCTCCTCAGCGCAGCGCTGCTCAGCTTTCTGTACCTCTACTGGCCCACCTTTGAGTGGATGCGCGCCCGCTTTGTCGAAACCGGCACCAATTACTCCCACGGCTTTCTCATCCCGTTTGTCAGCCTGTGGCTGGTTTGGACCAAGCGGAATGATCTTGCAAGAACACAAGCCAAGAGCTCTGCCACCGGACTCGCATTGCTGGCCTTCTTTTTAATCCTCCATTACCTGGCCGCGGTCTTGAGCGTGCACTTTGTTTCAGGCTTGGCGGTCGTGGGAACCTGCTTTGCACTTTGTCTCACTTTTTGGGGCGCCCAAGTGACCCGTCTCCTGCGCTTTCCCATTGTCTTTCTACTTTTTGCAGTGCCGTTGCCCAGCGTGATGCTCATCCACGTCAGTTTCAAACTCAAGATGTGGGCAGCCACGCTCGCGACTGCCTCTGTAACCGCGATGGGGGTTCCCGCAGTTCAGTACGGCGCACTCATCCGCTTACCCCAGGCCGATGTGCTCGTTGACGACCCTTGCAGCGGATTGCGATCCCTGATTGCCTTGTTGGCGCTCGGAGCGCTAACCACCCAAATTGTGCCCCAAAAAAGTGCGTGGCGCGGCTGGATCCTATTTGCCTCCGCAATCCCGATCGCTTTGTTTACCAATTTTCTGCGGGTCGTTTTTCTCACACTCCTCACCTTTGTCTACGGAACAGAGGCAGCTTCGGGATGGCTCCATGATGCCTCGGGATTTATGGTCTTTGCCTTGGCTTTTATCTTATTGACTTCAATAGGACACTTGCTGAGCCCGCAAACGGAGGCCGCATGCGAAGCCAACGCCTAGCCTTTGGGGCAGTTCTCCTTTTGGCCCTAGCCTGCATTCTTCTGGCCCGCCTCAGCCATACCAACACTTTGGCGCGTGCCAAAGACACAGAGACCCTTCCGAGACAAATCGGCCTTTGGCAAGGAAATGCGGTCGACGTGGATGAGCGCACATTCGAGCTCCTGGGCACCCAAGATGTCCTCATCCTCGAGTACGAGCACCCGGAATATGGCCTGGCCTGGCTGGCAGCAGTTCAAGCTGCTGAAAACCGGGCAGCCTTCCATCCGCCCGAACTCTGTTACGTGGGATCCAATTATGAAGTGCAGCAGAAAAGCGTGGCCAGTGTCGCACACCAGAAGGAAGAATCCACGGTAAACCGGCTCCTCCTCACCCGGGAGGGGATTCCCGCTCTTCTGGCCTACTACTGGTTTGTTTCAGACAGCAAATTGCAGCACAACTACTATATGGAACAGATTCGCCTGGTCAGCGCCCAGTTGGCAGGACGTCCTGCCTCGGGCCTCATGGTGCGTGTCTCCGTGCCTGTAGGGGAGGCCGGGGTCAATGAGGCAGAAAATCGACTTCAAGACCTCGTGCAAGCTCTCCTGGGGCACTTCCAGGGCACGGAAATGACCGGTCCAGGGCCTCAAACTTAATAAAATGTGGCGCCTGATTCACACAAAGTTGTTTTTTTTCAACAGATGCCCTTGACATTGAGTCCAAATCAGCTATATTAACTAAGAACATTTGATATCTCGTTACCTTATTTCCACCTAACCGGATGAACCCCATGAGCCTGATGAGAGACTCGAAGGGCTCTTCTTGCACGGAGGAGCTCCCGATGACTGTGGGAAATCGCGTCATTGACGCCCTGCACGACGGCCTGACGGTTGTGAGCCACGAAGGCATTATTTTGCTCTGGAACCGGGCCATGGAGACCTATTTCGGCATTCAGGCAGCCCAGGCCTTAGGCCGCCCGATTTTGACCGTACTGCCGTTTTTGGAGGATCTAGGCCCCCTTCCCGGGTCCAACCTCAACACGGGCTCTGCATCCCACTCAGAACAGGAACTTCGATGCCCTGAGGGAACAGGCCCCCGGGCAGGCTGCATCTTCAGGGTCCGGATCTCGGCGTTGGAAGACGGGCTCCTTCTCTACTTTTCAGACATCTCTGAGCGCGTGGATCTGGAACGCCGTTTGATTAGCTCTGAGCGGCTCGCTTCCATCGGAAAGCTCGCCAGCGGCGTTGCCCATGAGCTGAATAATCCCTTGGATGGAGTTATTCGATATGTCAATTTGACCTTGGATTTGCTGGAAGGCGAGGGCAGCCCCCAAGAGTACCTTTTGAACGCAAGACAGGGCCTCACCCGGATGGTCAAGATTATCCGGTCCCTGCTGGAATTTTCACGCCACGCCACAATCAGCACTCCCACGATCCAGGACGTGAATGAAGTCATTCAGGAGGCCATCAAGCTATCCGATTGCCAACGCCTCCACCGGGATGTGCAGGTTGTCACATTTTTGGAGAAAGGACTTCTTCCGATTACCGACTACGGCATGGAGCACGTGGTGTCCAACCTTCTGAAAAATGCGATTGACTCCATGCCGGGCGGCGGAACGGTCCGTATTTCCAGCAAAGGGGTAAACGGGTATGTCGTCGTTACAGTTTCCGATACCGGCGGCGGAATCCCCGAAGATATCCGCGATTCCATTTTTGAACCGTTTTTCACCACCAAAGAAATTGGTAAGGGAGCCGGGCTCGGCCTGGCCATCTGCAAAGAAATCATTGATCGTTGTGACGGCTCGATTGAAGTAGAATCAGAGCCCGGCAAAGGAGCGACTTTTCTGCTCCGCATTCCCTGCGTACCCGACGAAGTGGCCGGCATCCTTCATGAAAGAACCGGGCATGAAAACAGGGAAGGCCAGGAGGAATCCTAATGATCGAACAGAAACGTATTCTGGTCGTCGATGACGACGAGCTGATCCGCAAGTCCCTCTACGAGGTCCTCAAGCTCGAAGGTTATGATGTAGACACAGCGCTAAACGGCGAAAACGCCATGCAGCTTTTGGATCGAGACGGCTTTGATGTCATTATCGCTGACCTCAAGATGCCCAAAATGGACGGCATGGCAATCCTGGAAGAAGTAAGAAAGCGCAATACCGACACCGAGGTCATCGTAGCAACCGGCTACGGCAGTATCGAAAACGCCGTGGAATGCATGCGCCACGGGGCTTATGACTATATCACCAAGCCGATCGTTGACGATGAAATCAAGACTACCATCCGCAATGCCCTCACCAAGCATGACTTGATGCGCGAAAACGTCAGCCTCAAGGCTGAGATCAAAACTCTGCAAAACCGCTTCTGCGATATTGTCGGCAGACACGAAAAAATGCAGAGCATTTACAAGATGGTCAAGTCGATTTCCGGAACACGCGCAACGGTTCTTTTGAGGGGAGAAAGCGGAACAGGAAAGCGCATGGTCGCACACGCAATCCATATGAGCGACCCAAAGCGTGCGGACAAACCTTTTGTGGAGGTGAGTTGCGGGGCCTTGCCGCGTGAGATTCTGGAAAGCGAACTCTTCGGACATGTGAAGGGCTCTTTTACTTCTGCCATCAACAACCGCGTCGGGCGGTTCGAAATGGCTCAAGGCGGAACAATCCTATTGGATGAAATTGACACCTTTGCACCGGACCTTCAAGTCAAGCTCCTGCGTTTTCTCCAGCACCGCGAGTTCGAAAAGGTCGGGGATAGCCAGAGTATCCAAGTGGATGTCAAAGTGATCGCTGCCACGAATGTCGACCTGCAGGAAGAGATCCGTAAAGGTAAATTCAGGGAAGACCTTTATTACCGTTTGAACGTCATCGCCATTGACATCCCTCCTCTCAGAGAACGGGGAGATGACTCCTTGCTCTTGGCAGAACATTTCCTCAAGAAATTCTGCAAAGAAATGGACCGCAATATCGTTGGTTTTACCCGGGAGGCCCTGAAGCGCATCTCCGAGTACAACTGGCCGGGCAATGTGCGCGAGCTGGAAAATGCCATCGAGCGCGCAACGATCCTGACCCAGGGCGATGTCATCACTGAAGAGGACCTTCCGGACACTTTAAGGCGTGCAGGAGAAGACGCAGTCTTTACTCCCACAGGGGAACTCTCTCTCAAGGATGCCCTCAAAGACCCTGAAAGAAAGATCATTTTGGACGCACTGCGCCGGGCCGGGGGCAACCGCAAAAAAGCCGCAGTCCTGCTCCAAATCAACCGGACGACCCTCTATAACAAGATGAAAGAATTGGGCTTGGAGAAAGACCTCGAAAGCCCAGCCCACTCCGGTTTCTGAGCCGCCCAGCTCCGCCCCTTTCTTGACACCCGCCACGGGCCTACCCTAAAATGTAGGTCCATTATGACTATCAACACCAATCAGTTGAAATCAGGCCTGGCCATCCTCCTGGATGGCCAGCTTTATACAGTCGTCGAGTACGAGCATGTTAAGCCCGGCAAGGGAGTGGCTTTTGTGCGCACAAAGCTGCGCAGTGTGGATTCGGGCGGCATTATTGACAGAACCTTCCGCGACGGGGACAAACTGGAAGATGTGTTCATTGAGGAACGCAAACTCCAGTTCATGTACCGTACCGATGAAGATTGCCATTTCATGGACCTGGGAAGCTATGACCAACTTGTGATCCCTGCCTCCAAGGTCGGAAACGCAGTTGAACTCATGAAAGAGGGAACGGAGGTTGCTTGCACCTTTCACGGTACCGACCCTTTGAATGTGATTCTCCCGATCTTTGTGGAACTCAAAGTCTCTCACACTGAGCCGGGGTTTAGAGGGGATACGGCCCGGGGCGGTACAAAAGCGGCAACGGTAGAAAGCGGCGCAACCCTGCAGGTTCCTCTTTTCGTCGAGCAAGGGGACACACTCAAGATCGATACCCGCACATGCAAATATGTGGGGCGCGTTTAAGGAGCCATCATGAATCTCAAAGAAATTCGCGAGATGATCCAGCTTATGGATGACAACCAGCTCGTTGAGTTGGAACTTGAGAGGGACGGACTCAAAGTCAAACTCAAGAAGGCGGGCGGAGAAGCCCCAATCGGCTATGCACCCATGACCATGCCTGTTCCTCAAGCAGGCGCTCCGGCGGCCGCAACGCAGGAACCGGCAAGACCCGCTGCAAACACCGTTGAAATCGTCGCCCCTATGGTGGGGACCTTCTATCGTGCCCCTGCACCGGACGCCGCGCCCTTTACGGATACGGGGCAAAAGGTTGAAATCGGACAGGTCGTATGTATTTTGGAAGCCATGAAACTGATGAACGAGATCAAGGCCGAAGTCACCGGCACCATTGTCGATGTCTTGGTCGAAAACGGGGAGCCCGTGGAATTCGGCCAACCGCTTTTCCGCGTACAGGTCTGAACCCACGCTCTTCATAACCCCATCGGTCCTCTCATATGTTTTCTAAAATTTTAGTTGCCAATCGGGGAGAAATCGCGGTACGGGTCATGCGCGCATGCCGCGAAATGGGCATTCGCACCGTAGCAGTGTACTCCGAACCGGATGCAAGCTCCTTACACGTGCGTTTTGCCGACGAAGCAGTGTGTATCGGCAAGGGCCCCTCAGCCCAAAGTTATCTGAACATTCCCGCCGTAATCAGTGCGGCAGAAATTACGGATGTGGACGCCATCCACCCCGGCTACGGTTTCCTGGCGGAAAATGCGCACTTTGCCGAGATCTGCGCCTCCTGCAAAATCACTTTCATCGGCCCCAGCCCTGAGGCCATGCGCCTTATGGGTGACAAGACAAACGCTTTGGAAGTGATGCGCAAAGCCGGTTTGCCCACGGTCCCCGGAAGCAACGGACTGGTCAACACCAAGGAACAGGCCTTGGAGGTTGCCGCAAAGATCAAATACCCCGTCATCATCAAAGCCACAGCAGGGGGCGGGGGGCGCGGAATGCGCATCTGCCACAACGATGCGCGATTAATCAGCGCCTTTGTCACAGCCCAAGCCGAAGCGGAAGCGGCCTTCGGCAACGCGGGCGTCTATATTGAGAAGTATGTGGAGCGCCACAAGCATGTCGAGGTTCAGGTGCTCGCCGATGAACACGGAAATGTCGTGCACTTGGGTGAGCGCGATTGCACCGTGCAACGGCGCCATCAAAAGCTCATTGAAGAATCCCCGTCTCCGGCCATTGACAACAAGCTACGGCGCAAGATAACCCGCGTTACGGTCAAGGGTGTGAAGGCGGCGGGATACTCCAATGCGGGGACCGTTGAATATATCCTGGATGCTGAGGGAAACTTCTACTTTATGGAGATGAATACACGCCTGCAGGTAGAGCACCCTGTATCCGAATTGGTCACCGGAATCGATATTGTCAAGGAACAGATCCGGGTCGCTGCAGGGGAAAAGCTCAGTTTTAAGCAGGAAGAAATCCAATTCACCGGTTCGGCCATCGAGTGCCGCATTAATGCCGAGGATCCGGATGATGACTTCAGGCCCTGCCCCGGCAAGATCGAGCTCCTCAGCTTTCCCGGGGGGCCGGGCGTACGCGTGGATACACACATTTACGGCGGTTACTCGATTCCGCCTTATTACGACTCCATGATTGCAAAGGTGATCGTCAAGGCGCAAAATCGTCAAGAGGCGATTCAGCTCATGCGGCGCGCCCTTACAGAGACTATTGTGGAGCCGATCAAGACGACCGTGCCCATGCACCGGAGGGTACTCGACGCAGACAAATTTATCCATGGTCAGCACTTCACGGACCTCGTCGCAGAAATACAGGCGGAGAGGGAGTAGGGCTCTCTCAGAAAGAGGAGGTAGGGGATGACTGTTCTTAAGACTGTTTGGGTTTTATTTTGGACTCTGCTTTGCGCAGCAGTGGGAGTCGGTTGTGTTGCCGCATTTTCCGGATGGATTTCACCGGAAGCTCTCGCGCAGCAGGTGGAATATATTCTGGGGACAACAGATGGCCGTTTCTTCGTTTTGGCCGTCGGCCTTGGGCTCATTCTCATCAGTTTGGGCTATGCCCAGATTTCCTTGAACCGGCTTCAGAACAGTCAAGTGATTACCTTTGCCAATCAGTCCGGCCCGGTAAGCGTTTCGGTCAACGCCATCCAGGAGCACATCAAGCGTTCGACAGCTTTAATGCAAGAGGTAAAGGATCTGAAAATCGAAATCCGTGCGGGTCGCAAAAAGATTTATGTCACGGCTAAAGCTGCCCTTTGGGCCGACTCGGACCTTCCCTCGGCTTCCCGCAATGTGCAAGACGTCATTAGCAACGAGATTCGCCAGGCCTTGGGCGAAGAAACTGCCGTCCGCGTCGCAGTGCGTGTCACACGTATTGCAAGACGCGCGGGCGCAGAAGCACAACGAGCCGGTGGCTCAACATTTCAAGGAACATTCGAATACGGTGAAGGACTGGAGGAGCAAGCAGTATGACTTTGAAAAAAATCGGAGTTTTGACAGGCGGAGGCGATTGCCCCGGATTGAATGCAGTAATTAGAGCCATTGTGCGCTCTGCGGATCGCGACGGAGTTGAGGTCATCGGTTTTCTCAACGGATGGAGAGGTCTGATTCAGAATGAGTATAAACCTCTGGGGTTGGACAATGTCAGTGGAATCCTCCACCGGGGGGGCACCATCTTGGGAACCTCACGCACCAATCCCTACAAGAAGGAAGAGGACGTCAAGAAGGTCAAAGAAAATTTTGCCGCCAACAAATTAGACGCTTTGGTCGCCATCGGCGGAGAGGACACTCTGGGCGTGGCCGAAAAGCTCTCTGCCGAGGGACTGAGCGTGGTGGGCGTGCCTAAGACCATTGACAATGACTTGCCCGAGACGGATTACACTTTCGGTTTTGACACGGCCATCAATATTGTGACCGATGCGATCGACCGGCTTCATACCACAGCCGAAAGCCACGACCGGGTCATGGTGGTTGAGATCATGGGCCGCCATGCGGGCTGGATTGC
Organism: Candidatus Omnitrophota bacterium; assembly: GCA_016929445.1. Taxonomy (NCBI): domain Bacteria; kingdom Pseudomonadati; phylum Candidatus Omnitrophota; species Candidatus Omnitrophota bacterium. Next base: position 26,842 of record JAFGIU010000131.1, on the reverse strand, counting down.
GGCGTATTCCGGTTTAGCGGGCGGCGCGGATATGATCCTGGTCCCGGAGATTCCGATTCAGATCGATGAAGTGGTTCGCGTAGTCGAGGAGCGGACAGCTCGCGGCAAGACATTCAGCATTATTGCCGTTGCCGAGGGAGCGCAGTTTGCCGAAGGCGATATGGCCACGGTGGACAAGGAGCTCGATGCTTTTGGTCATGTGCGCTTGGGCGGTATTGGTCAAAGACTTGCCGAGCTCATCGAAGAACGGACCGGCCATGAGACCCGTGTGACGGTTTTGGGGCACACGCAACGGGGTGGTTCTCCTACGGCAATGGACCGCATCTTGGGCACGCGCTTCGGTGTAAAAGCCTATCAAGTTCTCAAGGCAGGCGAAACAGGCAAGATGGTCAGTCTGAAAGGAACAAAGATCGAGGCTGTTCCGATCGCAAATATTAGGGGAAAGCTCAAGACCCTGGATATGGAGTTCTACGAGATTGCCAAAATCTTTTTCGGCTGATTCAAGCACTGAGTCTCTGGTCCGGGACCTCCTCTTGGCATCCATCAAGGCCAAGCAGGGGGTCCTTGACCAATGTGTGCCCCAGATCAATGCAGCAGGCCAAATGATCGGTGAAGCCCTTACAAAAGGACACAAGCTGCTTTTGTTCGGCAACGGAGGTTCGGCCGCAGACGCGCAACATCTCGCAGCCGAGTTTGTGGGACATTTCCGGATACCTCGCAAAGGCCTGCCTGCCATTGCCCTCACCGCCAACAGTTCCACCATAACCGCCATCGGCAACGACGACGGCTATGAACAAGTCTTCAGCCGGCAGATCGAGGCCTTCGCTTCGACGGGCGATATCCTGCTGGGAATCACCACGAGCGGAAAGTCTCCCAATGTAAACCGTGCCATGGACCACGGCCGTGTGCTGGGATGCCGCACCATCGCCCTCACAGGGAAGGGGGGAGGAACGTTGGCGCCCAAAGTCGAAATTCCCATTGTTGTGCCTTCGGACGACACTCAGCTGATCCAGGAATGTCATATCGCCATCGGACATATTCTTTGCCGGATTGCTGAAGACAGCGTGCTCAGCTGCGGCTCAGGAAACTAGTCATGTCCATTCCTGATGGCCTCTCCGCGAGTTATGCCCCACTAGACAAAGCCCTTCAGCAAATTGAAACCTGGCAATCAGCAGGGGAGCAGATTGTTTTCACCAATGGGTGCTTTGATTTAATCCATGTCGGCCATGTGCGCTGTCTGCAAAACGCGAAGCGTTTGGGAACACGCCTTGTCATCGGTCTTAATACGGACCGTTCGGTACGTCACCTCAAAGGCGGGCAGCGGCCTGTTCAGCCTGAATGGGCCCGGGCAGAAGTTCTCATGGCCCTGTCTTGCGTGGATCTCGTAATTCTTTTTGATGAAGCAACCCCCGAAAAGCTGATTGAACAAGTCCGGCCACAGGTCTTAGCTAAGGGCGGAGATTGGCAAGAAGACCAGATTGCGGGCGCAAAATTTGTTAAATCCATTGGCGGGCAGGTTGCCCTCATACCTTTTGTCGACGGTTTCTCCACCACAGAAACACTTTCAAAACTCCGCGATCTAGAATGAGTTCTCATATCTACCGCGTCCTGGACGCAAATTTCAACCGCGCCAAAGAGGGACTGCGAGTTTGCGAAGACCTCTGCCGCTTTGTGATCGATTCCAAGAGCCTTACCCAAGACTTCATGAGTTTGAGGAGACAGCTGACCCAATCCATCACCGCAACAGGCATCCCTTTGGCCCGGATAATCCGGGAAAGAGATTCATTCAAGGATGTGGGGAAGAGCTACTCCAAACACCAGCCAAGACGAAGCAACCTGCTGGATCTGTTCTTGGCAAACTCGGGACGCGCAAAGGAGTCCTTGCGCGTCTTGGAGGAGTGTGTCAAACTGCTGGACTCCAAACAATACAACCGCCTGGAAGATTTACGTTACTCTTTATATCAATTGGAGAAACGTGCCGTTGAACGCCTGGAACCTCTATGTTATAGTAGACGCCGCCTCAGCGGGAAAGCGTAATCCCGCTGAGCTGGCACACGCAGCTTTAGACGGCGGTGCGGACGTAATTCAGTTTCGGTCCAAGCTGGTCTCTGAAAAAGAATTTTTTCAGCAGGCCGAAAAGATTTTACAGGTCTGTCGAAAATTTGACCGGCCCTTTGTTGTCAACGATCGAATCGCAGTTGCATTAGCATTGGGGGCAGAAGGAATTCATTTAGGCCAAGACGATCTGCCACTTGAGCAAGCACGGCGCCTGATCGGTTCAAAAGCGTTCATTGGGGTTTCTACTCACAGTTTGACACAGGCACAGAAAGCCGAAGAGCAGGGTGCGGATTACATCGGTGTGGGGCCTGTATTTTCAACTCCAACCAAACCAAGTTACGAGCCGGTCGGATTGGACCTGGTCAGACAGGTTCATCAGTCTGTCATGATTCCTAAAGTAGCCATTGGGGGGATCGATCTCTCCAATGCCTCGCGCGTGGTGGAAGAGGGAGCCCGATGTATTGCAGTAGTCCGGGCGGTTTGTGCTGCTGCGGACCCGTCTTTCGCCGCTAAGGAGCTCAAGAATCTGCTCCGGATCCCCCATTCTAAGCGGGTGTAGTTCAATGGTAGAACGTCAGCTTCCCAAGCTGAGAACGAGGGTTCGATTCCCTTCACCCGCTCCATCGCTGTCATAAAAAGGGTCTACACTCAACTGCTCCTTTGGAATCAATGACCCGATATCCTGTCTTCTGCATACTGGGATTCTTCGTTTTGGGATGTGCTTCCGCACCATCCGTCACGCAAATTCCGCAAGTGCCTCCCACTCATCCCTCAGGCATTTACCACACTGTTGAACAGGGACAAACCCTTTGGAGTATTGCAAAGACTTACAACATTGAGGTCGAAGACTTAGTCGATGCAAACCGAATTCCCGACGCCGCGCGCATAGAGCAGGGGCAGCGCCTGCTCATCCTCGGGGCCCAAAAGCCTCAAAAGACCGCACCCCGCACTGCCAAGACCGCCAAGTCACCCATTACCGGGCCCAAGGATGAAACCTTTTCTTGGCCTCTGCGCGGAATAGTGGTGGGTTATTACGGAAATACAGAAGGTCAGGTGGCGCGCAAAGGAATTGATATCAAAGCAGCGGAAGGAACAGGAATTCGCGCCAGCCGCAGCGGCCAGGTCCAATTCGCAAGCGATCAAGTCCGCGGTCTTGGAAAATTATTGATTGTAGAACACGCAGAAGGATACAGCACAGTCTACGGACACGTTGACGACATTCTTGTCAACGTGGGGGATTGGGTGGAGCAGAATCAGGTCATTGCACAGGTAGGCAGCACAGGCAGGGCAACAGAGCCCACCTTGCACTTTGAGATTCGCAAGAAGCACGTGCCCCAAAATCCCTTGCACTACCTGCCGTAAGCTCTAAGGCATAACCATGTTTCAGTCTGATACGGATTCACAGCACATTGTTTTCCGGAAAGAGAGCGAGATTCTCAGCAAGAGAATCCAAGGCCTTTCCGAAGGATACCGCCAGAACATTGCTCTATTAGGCCTTCGGGGTATGGGGAAAACGTCTCTTGTACGCTCCTGTCTGGCGCACGCGTCCGAAGCAGGGTGCATTCCCGTCTATTTGGAGCTGGTGCACGGCGAAGATTTCCGGCAGTTGGCGCGACGATGGACAGCCACTTTGCTCCATCAGGCAGTGAAAGATCACGTGCCTAGCCCGGATCGCAGCCTGGACAGCCTCTTGCGCATTGCCGATGAACTCACGCCTTCCTTGGCGCTCTCAGTCAAAAGACTCTTGGCAAAGAGCACTCGGGTTAAGGCTTCCTCAGAGATCTTTACCGAGTTCTTGAGCCTGACATCCTCTTTGAGGGAGGTCACACAAAAACCCTGTGTATTCGTATTGGAGGAATTTCATAATCTTGAAAGTCTGGGTATCCGGAATGCCTTTTCGGTTCTGAGCAGCCATATCATGATCCAGAAACACACCATGTTTCTCTTGACAAGCTCCCATGTTCAACGCGCAAAACATTTGTTAGCGGAAAAACTCACCCTGCTTTTCGGAAATTTCGAAATCCTGGAAATGGCTGCACTGGGGGCCGAGGACAGTTGTCACTTTCTCGAGCAACGCGTTGGATCAACGCGGATTTCTCCTTTGGTCAAGGAATACCTGAGTGAGGTAAGCGGCGGACATCCGTACTACTTGGATATCCTTGGGCAAAAACTGGCCGCCCTCAATGCCCCGGAACCTTGGGAGGAGGTGACTCGAGAGTATGTGGTGGAGGCCCTCTTTCAGCTTCTCTTCCAACCCACGGGCGTGCTCAACCAGCACTTTACCTTAATGCTCGAATGTGTAGCCCAGACGTCCCGGAAGAGACGCGCCGCAGCCGTTCTCCTGGCCCTAAGCGAAGGCCCCCAGCGCTCCGACCATGTGGCTAAGACTATAGGCCTAAGCCGCAAATCCGTCACTTCCGAGCTCGCCCGGCTGCAGGACGCAGATTTGGTCCTGCGCCGCAGCACACTCTATTCCTTGACAGACGGAGTCTTCGCTCTCTGGCTGGACACAGCCTATCGGTGCAGAGAAATGCTTTTTCCACATTCCTTAGTGGCTGCAGCAACAGCTTTTCGTCAGCGGGCTGCGGAGGCAATCGAGACCTTTGGCGCGGAGCTTCCAGAAAATCAAACCGAACAAATCATCAATCTCTTTGAGAGCTTTGGTAACGAAGTCGTTGAAGTAGACTGCCGCTCGCGCCGGCTCCAACGGTTCCAGGAGGTCCGAAGCACCCATGTGGAAGGTTTGGGCCGGATCATCCGAGCCCAAAGCCCCCTGGCCAACTGGGTTTGCCTGTTTCTGGAAAAAGAACCCAGCGATAGGGATGTCTGGGCCTTTTCCCGGTGGTGCCAAGAGTCCCGTCAAAAAATCCACCGCCGCATCATCGCCACTTCAAATAAGATTGACAATACTTCCAGACTGATCGCAAAAGAACTTCATATCTGGGCCTGGGATCTCGATCAGATCAACCAACTGCTGGAAACCTATGGAAAGCCCAAAATCATGAGGAAGAACGGATCGGAGAACGGCAATGCCCACTGAACAAATCCCGGTCAAGATTCAGACACGCATTGATCAAGAGCAGAGAGAATCCGAAAATCTGGCGTCCTACGGCATGAGAAGCATGGACTCCGCAGGTCGCGTGCACACGGAGGAGGAACACCCTTACCGCACTGCCTACCAGCGCGACAGGGACCGGATCGTTCATTCCAGCGCCTTCAGACGTCTGGAATACAAGACTCAGGTCTTCGTCAATATCGAAGGGGATTATTACCGGACAAGATTGACTCACAGTCTGGAGGAGGCCGGCATCGCCCGGAGTGTTGCACGGGCCTTGGGCCTTAATGAAGATCTGACCGAGGCCATTTCCCTGGCCCACGACTTAGGGCATCCGCCTTTTGGCCACGCCGGAGAAGATGCCCTGAGGGCCCTCATGAAGGACTGCGGAGGTTTTGATCACAATTTGCAGGGACTCCGGGTGGTTGAGCTCCTGGAAGAGCGTTCCCCCCAATACCCGGGTCTTAATCTCAGCTGGGAAGTCCGTGAGGGGATTAACAAGGGCAGATGCCCTCTAATACGGCCCGGGAAATCCGGGGATTCCTTCCCCCAGCCCAGCCTCGAGACCCAAGTCGTGGATGTGGCGGACGAAATCGCCTATGACAACCACGATTTAGATGACGGCCTGACTTCCGGGCTCCTCCGGGAAGAGGATCTACTGGAGCTGGACCTGTGGCGCGAGGCCCACAACCATGTCGCCCATGAGTTCGGAGAAATGGATGCCTCGCGCCGCAAGTATCAAATTGTGAGATACCTCATCAACCGGCAAATTACCGATCTTCTGCATGAGTCTGCAAAGCGCCTGGCAGAGTTTAAGATAAAGACACCCGATGAAGCGCGGCGTTGGCCTCAACGGGTGGTATCCTTTAGCCCCAGTATGACAGAGATCAGAAAACCGCTCCGCCGCCTGCTTCTGGACCGCATGTACCGCCATTACCGTGTGATCCGTATGGCAAACAAGGCCCAGCGCTTTATCCGGGATCTTTTCCAGGTTTACCTGGAAAAGCCTGAGCAACTGCCCCCAACCACCCGCCGCCGCATGGAAGAACAGGGCACGGAAAGGGCTATTTGCGACTATATTGCCGGGATGACAGACCGCTATGCCCTCACAGAACATCAAAAATTGTTCGATCCCTATACAAGGGTCTAGCTTAGAAAGATCAGGGCCCAAGTTGACCTGTCCTAAGTGCATGGTATAATTGAGCTATGCGAAGATTGTGGTTGGGTATCTCCATTCTGTGTGTGGTGCTGACTGCCGTGGGTTGTATGGCTCAAGGAAAAGCGGCCCACGAAAGGAGCCGGACCCGCGGTCAAATGGACCTTTTCGGAGAGGATGCAGGATATCGCTTAACGATGTCTCTTCGCCCCGATTCCCACGTCAGCAACCAAGGCGGGATCAAGGTCACTCTCAAGCACTTGGACGGTCCCTCGCTGGAACGAATTTTTGCGAACGAAAAGCTCTTTGGAAAAAATGCCGGGGATAACCCCTATCCGCCGGATGTGGTGGTCTTTTATCTGACGATCACCAATAATTCCGGAGGAAAGATCTCGGTTGACCCCAGGTATTTTGTTATGATCGATGATATGAGTAGTCAGTATCTCACTATGGATCCTGACGCAATCAACGGTCTTGTGGAAGCTAAGTCCTCCGGAGGGGCCTACGCTTTTGTCAAGACCACGGCCTCTGCCGCCGGCGGAATCTACGGCAGCGGTGCAAACCTGGCCGGCTCTCTTGCTTCCCAGGGCCAGCGGAAAAAAACTGTGCTGCTTAGACAAGTTCAATTTACCGGCGGTTATGTGCATGATGGGATTATTTATGACGGCCTCATCGCCTTTCTCAAGGCACACGTAGAGGCACGCAAAGTCCGAGTCGTTCTCCCGGGTTTCAAGAGCAAGTTCAACGTCAAGGATGAGCCGGGCGTTTCCTACGATTTTGATTTTGAGTTTGATATTGTCGCGGAGGAAAAGCCAGAGGCATCGGAAGCAGAACAAGCTGTGGGAAGAAAGATCGAAAACACCTTCATGACGGATACTGCTAAGGATCTACCGGGGGAAAAGGGCATTGGTGCTGGCCAAGTCACGGAAGCCGCAACCCCACCCATAGCGCCATCCATTCAACCCAAGTAGTCGTTTTATGTCCAAGATACAACAAGACGAGCAGATAGAATTGTTTCCGGAGACAGTCTCCGATACCCATAAACGGCCAAGGAAAAAGATGGCTCTCGTGCGCTCCAAGAGCATCAACCTCACGGTCAGTTATGACCAAATTGTGATTGCGGCCCTTGTCGCCACAATGGTCCTATTGGCCACTTTTAGTCTGGGAGTGCACCGCGGCCGCAGTTTAGACAGCATGAGCACAGGTAGCGCCGTGGTCACAGAATTCATTGTGGAGTCGATACCTCAGGCCAATACGGATAAGGCGGAGTCTCAGTCAATTGGCCAGGATCAGCAAAATGCTTCAGCCAAACCCAGCGAAGAAAGGGTTGAGGCGCCCGCGATTACCGGTAATTTCGGCGTCCAGGTAGCTACCTACAAACACTTAAGCGCTGCTGAACGAGAAGTGGAGTTTTTGAAGAGTCAAGGGCATGAAGGGGCTCAAGTGCACCCCAATGGAGATTATTACCAGATAATTGTCGTCGGATTTGAAACAAAGGCACAAGCCACTAAGGTTGTTCAGCAACTGCGATCCCGCCACTCCGACTGCTTCGTTAGAAAGCTTTAATCACAGAATTTGAAACAAACGTAGGCAGGAGAGACCGCCGGGTCTCTTCTGTTACAGTTGAGAACTAAGGTATAGGAGGAAAGGAATGGGACAACATTCCAGTCTGAAAGCAAGCAAGGGAGCTCGGCTAGGTCGAAGTGTCCTGAAGCGCTTTGAACGCATCGAAAAAATGCAAGAAAAGGACGAATGGACTGAAGGACGCTCCATCTACGCTTTACCTAAGGTCAAAATGATCAAAATAAAGGTTACAAAGAAGAAGGCCGGACCGCCCACGGGTGAAGAAGGCGCTGAGGGCAGTGCCTCCACAGATAAGTCCAAAACCTAGGAGCTTCGGCAGTGCTTCGTCCGTCCCTCGCAGGAGGACTTCTGGCGTTTGTGCTACTCTTTTCAGGGCCGGGTGGCGTTGGAGCCGCCCTGCAAGACCAGAGCGCGCCTCCGGTTGTGGCGGTGGTCAGCGGCGAAAGAGTGAACATCCGCGCCGGAGCACATACGAGTTACGAAGTTCTGGGCAAGCTATCTGAAGGTGTGCAGGTTAATGTCTTGGACAGAGAGGGGAGTTGGGTTCGCATTGCGCTCCCGAGTTCCGTTTCTGTTTACGTGCATATGCGCTATGTCGGACGTATCGGATCCGTGAGTTTTATTTCAGGAGATCGAGTCAATATCCGCGCCGGGGCCACTGTGAATGCTCCTATCGTAGGACAGGCTCAGTCCGGCCAAGAGCTTGTAATACGAAAAAAGACCGGAGACTGGTATGAGATCGAACCGCTTGCGCACTGCAGTGGATGGATCTACGAGGAGTATCTTAGCTTTCCCGGGCACAGCTCTTCTGGGGAAAATCCTGCTCATTAGCGCCGGAGGCCACTCATGCTCAACGTGGTTCTGAGTTTGGCCCTGCTGTTGCTCGCGGTTGTCTTGCACGAAGTTTCCCACGGCTGGGTGGCACTCCGGCTCGGAGACACCACGGCCAAAGCGGCTGGACGCCTCACCCTTAACCCCCTGGCTCATCTGGATTTGATGGGAACAGTCATTGTGCCGGGACTACTGATTCTTGCGCACTTGCCTCCGGTGGGATGGGCAAAACCCGTGCCGGTCAATTTTGGAGCGCTGCGGCAGCCCAAGCGGGACATGGTCTTGGTAGGCATGGCAGGCCCACTTGCTAATATCCTGCTCGCAGTCCTCTTTGCGGCATTGTTTCATCTTTCTGTGGGATTGCATTTCAAAACGGGTATCCTGATCGGATACCTGGGTCTTTGGATTAATCTCTTGCTTGCTGTATTCAATCTCATGCCCATACCGCCCCTGGACGGCTCCAGGTTTGTGCTGGGTCTGTTGCCTCCGAAGTGGGGACTTCGTTACTTGAAGTTGGAGCCCTTTGGCTTTCTTATCCTTCTCGCTTTGATTTATGCTGGATTACTGGAAAAGACCGTCTTACCAATCGTAGGAAGACTTGCCGGTCTTCTTGGAGCCGCTTAATTGATGGACCGACCTCAACGCATTCGTCTAAACCTGAGCACTAACCCCTACGATATTGTTATCGGCAGGGGAGTCCTGGACGCCCTGCCCTCTCATTTGGAGCGTGCGGGACTTAATGCCCCCTTGCTTATCGTAAGCCAAAGACCCGTCTGGAAGCATCTTGGCCCCAGACTCCAGCGCGCCCTCAAGAATTACCCGCATCTCTCAGGCCTGCATCTGGTTCCCAACGGAGAAAAGAGCAAATCTCCGGAGCACTACCTGAAGCTCTTGGGCAAGCTCGTGCAATTTTCGGGAGGAGGGGATGTTTGTTTGGCCGCTCTCGGAGGAGGCGTTGTCGGAGACTTGGGCGGGTTTGCCGCCGCAAGCTACCGAAGAGGGATCCCTTGGGTGCAGCTGCCCACCACGCTACTGGCTCAAGTGGATTCGAGCATCGGGGGCAAGACCGGTCTGGATTTGCCTCAGGGAAAAAACCTTGTGGGAGCCATTTACCAGCCTCGGTTGGTCGCGGCAGATGTCAGTTCCTTAAATTCCTTGCCCTTGAGTCAGCTGCGATCCGGTATGGCCGAGGTCATCAAGTATGCCCTTCTGTTCAGCGAAGATTTTTTCACCTATTTGGAACAACACGGCAAGAAGGCCCTGCAACGTGATCAAGGCGTTCTCAAGAAAATTATAGGCACGTGCGCAGGAATGAAGGCCGCTGTGGTGGAGGAAGACGAACGGGAACAGAGCGGGTTCCGTACCCTTCTCAACTTAGGACACACCTTTGCCCACGCCATCGAAAATGTCTCAGCTTATTCTCAGGCATACGATCACGGGACCGCAGTGGGCCTGGGTTTGGTCTGCGCCAGTCACTTGGCCCATTCCCTCGGACTCGGGGCCCGGTCGACTCTGGAGCGCGTAGAGGCCCTGCTCACCACCCTGGGATTACCCACACGCATCCATGGACTCTCCCCGGCAAAGCTTTTTACAGCACAAAGCCATGACAAAAAGCGCCAAGGCGACAAAATGCGCTTTGTACTGCCAGAACGCATCGGGCATTGTACAATCATACCCAATCCTTCTCCGTCCAAAATCAAAGCGACTCTGGACTGGGCCTGTACCTCAACGCGCCAAAGGAGAAGTTCGTGAACGAGACAACTCGAACACACACAGACACCTCAGTCCCGGTCCCGGCCCACCACAAGGCTTTTGGCCACCTGTGGACGGACCCTGGCTTGCTCGAAGAGGCAATGACCCACAAGTCTTATGCCAATGAACACCTGGACCTGCACCTCAAGGATAACGAACGCCTGGAATTCTTGGGGGATGCCGTGCTCGAGACCGTGGTCAGTCACACCCTCTATCAGAAATATCCCCTGGCGCACGAAGGCGACTTGACCAAGCTGCGCGCACAGATCGTCTCCAAAAGCACTCTGGCCCAATGTGCCGAAAAGCTCGAGATCGCCAAACACCTCAAGGTGGGAAAAGGACTGACCCGCCGCCAGGGCAAGCTTTCGGCATCCGCCAGAGCTGTGGAATCCCTGCTGGGTGCTGTGTATCTGGATTCCGGGATTGAGGCAGCCGTCGCCTTTGTCCAAAGAGTTTTTAGGGATGCCTTGCGTTCCATTGAAAAAGGAGAGGGGAGGCAAGACTTCAAATCCTTGTTGCAGGAATACGCCCTGCGCCGTTTCAAGATTACACCTAAGTACGGCGTACTCTCAGAGTCCGGCCCCCAGCACCGCAAACGTTTTATTGTCAGCGTTTCCGTGGGCAACCGAACCTATGGCAAGGGCTCCGGTCTTAGCAAGAAAGCCGCAGAACAATCTGCGGCCAAAAAAGCGCTCAAACTTTTGGGTGTGTCGGTGCGAGGGAAAATCCTGCAACCGCTAATCGAAGAACGCAAAAAGGCCGCGCCCGCCAAACAGACAGAAGCGGCTAGCGAATCCTCACCACTCTCCGAAGCCCCTCAAATTCGAGAGTAACTGCCTGGCTCCGGATGGACTCCACTCGGATCCCGTCCACCACATCGCCTTCAAAGACAACCTCATCATTGAGTATGGCCATCTGCGCGCCGTTGATATCCGCAATCCCGCGCACCTTGCAAGGGGGAAACACCGGAGCGGCCGGGGCAGGGGCCGGTAGCGCAGTGTCTTTGATCAGAGAAAGTTGCAACTCCTGGATACGCTCCAAGGACTGTTCCGCCTTGGCGAGCTCCTTAGAATCGACCGCAGGCGCAGGATGGGGAGACATTGGAAGAGGATCGGCCACTGGAGCCTTAGGAGCAAAGGCAGGGACAGGAGAAACCTCACTACCGCCTGCGGTATTCCCAAGGCCCGGATCTTTCTGCAGACGCAACACCGCGTATTCCACCGAGCCCAGAATAAGGACCAGCCCCAAACCCATGAGAAAAAGCCATGTGGCCGTGCTTTGCCGGGGCTGCTCTGCGGAACGAATCTTTTCAAGCTCCGGCGTAGCATTCAATTCACCGGTTGAGGGTTCCGGCTCCGGAGGAAAGTTGCTGGGTTGATTCCTCGCAGGAGCTTTGGGAGCCACAGGTTTGGGGGGCTTCTCTTTGGAATACGGCCGAGCCAGAATACCCTTTTGAGATCGCTCTTGAGCCTTTCTGAGAGCCTCATGGATGATACTCATGCGACAGCCACACCCTCCTCCAGCTCCTGGATGCAGCGCACAATCAAGGGCCGGTCCAAAGTCCAAGTCTCGTCAACATAGCCGGCAAGCAAAGCCTTGTCACAGACCATATTGATCAACCTGGGAATACCCCGGGAGTAGTTATAAACCGCACCCAAACCCTCCGGAGTGAACTGAATTTCTCCGTTGGATCCTGCCACATTCAAGCGATGTTCCACGTATTCGGTGACTTCATCCGGATCTAATGGCAAGATGTGGTAACGGACTGCAATCCTCTGCCGCAACTGCCGCAGCTGGGCGGATGCCAGCTTATCCCGTAGTTCAGGCTGCCCCACAAGCACAATCTGAATCAACTTCTCCTTATCCGTTTCCAGATTCGAGAGCAAGCGGATCTGCTCCAAGACTGCGGGTTTCAAGTCCTGAGCCTCGTCAATGATCAGCACCACGTTATTGCCAAGAGCAAGCTGATCCAACAAGAACTCATTCAGAGTGTCTTGGATGCTGGCTGAACCCTTCCCTTGGGTCTTGAGCGCCCCAAAGTCAACCGCAATCGCATGGAGCAACTCGGAAGCCGAATAGGTGGGGTTCAGGATGAACGCCGTCTTTGTGCTGGAATCCAGCTGCTGCAGCAGGGCCCGGCAAACCGTGGTCTTGCCCGTACCGATCTCCCCGGTAATTTCCAGGAAACCCTTGCGCTGCTGAATGCCGAAGAGAAGGTGTGAAAAGGCCTCTTGGTGCTTCCGGCTCAGGTAGAGAAAGCTGGGATCCGAGGTCACGTTAAAGGGCCACTCACGCAACCCATAGTACTCCAAATACATCAGCACCCCTTATGGCCATGAAATAATACTTTACCGCAATCCTAACATGGAGCTCTGAGCCGTGTAAACTGCGGCCCCAAGCACGCGCTCAGCACCGCGCTTGACACTTCTCCAAGGCCTAAACTATAATCCTATTGATTGCAGGGAATTAGGAAAACCCCGCGCACGTCCGGCAGAAAGCAGAATCTAAAGCATGAGTCATTCAATCAATCGGAACAAACTCGCTTCAAAACTGGAGAAAGTTCTCCACAGGAATCCTGCTTATGCCGTAGACGCATATGGGTTTGTCTTGGAAGCCCTTCACTTTGTTGTGGACAGACTCCCTGAGGCCCGGCACATCACCGGCAAAGAATTACTCGAAGGCATTCGCGATATGGGTATGGATCACTATGGTCCGATGGCGCCCACGGTTTTTAAACATTGGAACATCAGGAACACGGAAGATTTTGGAAGCATCGTATTCCGGCTGGTCGAGGTTGGATTGCTGGGAAAAACAGAAGACGACAATATTGACGATTTCAAGGATGTCTTCTCTTTCACAGAAGCCTTTAAATGGCGGGGCGTCACTCTCAACGCAGAAGGCCCTTATCTTGACCTCTCCATACCGAATTAAGCATTCTCCCGTAACTCTTTTGACTGTTTGACACCCGTGTGTCGGAAAGGAAAGGAAGATGGATTCCTCGGAACGCAGAAGATATCCGCGAATTGAAAGCCAGCTCGAACTCAAGCTGGTAAACGGGGGAGCGGATATCTTTGCGACCAGCGTCAATATCAGCCGCTCCGGCGTACTCTGTGTGGTCAATCAAGAACTTACCCTAATGACCAAATACCGGATCGCCATCGAGTTGCCCTTTGGAAGCGGCGATAAGGCATCCAGGAAATGGATCAAGTGCGAGGGGGTGGTTGTGCGCGTGCAAACCGCAGAACCGGGTTCTTGGCACATTGCCATCTTTTTCAGTGATATGAAGGAGTCGGACTCCAAGCTCTTGCGGGAGTATGTCGACACCCACCAGCAACAGCAGGGGTACTAGGCTTGGGAGTTTTTAAACCTTGTGGTCTGATTACACTCTTAACAGATTTTGGAGCAAAAGACGCCTATGTGCCTTCAATGAAGGGCATTATCCTAGGCATTCATCCCCGGGCTCAGTTGGTTGATATATCCCACGAACTGCAGAGGGGAGATGTCCGGCGTGCTTCCTTTCTCTGGTCCAGTGTTCACTCTTGTTTCCCTTCAGGCACTATTCACGTAGGTGTGGTAGATCCCGGAGTCGGCACACTGCGGCGTCTCCTTGCCGTTCTTTACAAAGACCATGTGTATCTGGGGCCGGATAACGGGATCATGACTCATTTGCTGGCAGAAGAAACGTTTGAAGAAGCGTATGAAATCCGGCCCAGCAAACTTTCCCTCACCGAAATCAGCGATACCTTTCACGGGCGCGATATTCTGGCACCTGTTGCGGCCAAAATTTGTAAAGGAACCGCATTGAGCCATGTCGGAACTCCGGCGCAGTCCCTCCGCAAGCTCAAGCTACCCCAAGCAAAATTCCGGGGAAAAACGGAAATCGAAGGAGCCATCGAATATATCGATCACTTCGGGAATGCCGTAAGCAATATCCACACAAAGACCCTCCTGAGCCTTTGGCCGCAAGAGGAGTGGAAGAATCTCAGTATCCAGGTGGCTCGCAGAAAGCTGCATGGAATCCTGGCAAGTTACTCATCCGTGAATACAGGGACCCCCCTAGCACTTATCGGCAGTGTCAGTCTCTTGGAAATCGCGGTGCGAGACGGGCACGGGGCACAGAAACTCAGTTTAAAGATCGGCACTCCGATCAGGATCACGCACACACCGCCATGGACGAAAAAATAGATTTTGATAAGGACCAACAGAAACGCAGACGCTCTCAGAGACTGGCCATTACGATCGCCGTTCGCTGGATCCGCCGGGGGAGTACTGTGGACCTCCCAGCCGAGGGTTTTATTGTGAACACCCAGAATCTGGATGAGAACGGTTTCTTCCTGCGGTCCGAGGATGTGGAACCTGTCGGATCAGAATTGGATCTTGAAATCATGATGGAGGACGAAAAAGAATACAAAGTCAAAGGGAAGGTGGCCTGGATTGCGGATCCCCATAAACACCCCTTCTATTACCCTGGGATGGGCGTCGAGTTTGTGGAATTGGATGAAACCGCCCGGAGAGCCATATCGTCCTATGTCAATCACAAGATCAGCAACTATTACGATGCAAAAGAACTCACCGAAATGTACCTTGTCCTGAAGGAAATGGCGGGGAGACTTTTGGAGATCGAGGAAAAGCATCCCAGAGCCGAACGCTTCCGCAAGACGATTGAAAACGCCGTACGGGAAATTGACGACGTAGCCCACATCATCAATAAGGAGGTTTGGGAGGTTCGAAACCTTTGACAGGGGAACCCCTTCACTCCGGTTTTGTGGCATTGATCGGACCCACTAACTCCGGAAAGTCCACACTCCTGAACCGATTGGTGGGAGAAAAAATCGCCATTGTCTCATCCAAACCCCAGACCACCCGTTCGCGAATCCTCGGTATCCTCAATCGCCCCGAGGGTCAAATTGTCTTTGTAGACACACCGGGGCTCCACACCCCAAAGCATTTGCTCGGAAAAGCCTTGATTCAGCGGGCCAATCAGGAAGCGAGTGGTGCTGATCTTATTCTTTACATGCTGGACACCACCAAAGAGCTGCGTGACACAGAGCCCGTTTTGGCTCCTGAACTCACCCGTCTATCCCAAAAAAAAATTCTTTTGCTCAATAAAGTTGATAAGGTTTCAAAACCTGCGCTCCTTCCCTTGATCGAGAGGTATTCAAACCTCGGTTACTTTGAACACATCTTTCCCATCTCGGCAATTAAGGACAAGGACTTCGAATCCCTGCTCAAAGTAATCACCTCTGCATTACCCGAGTCCCCGGCACTGTATGGACCGGACCAAGTAACGGACCAGTCTCCGCAATTCCGGGTCACGGAAATAATCCGAGAAAAGGTGCTTGCCTGCACGCATGAAGAAGTGCCGCACTCGGTGGCAGTAGAAATCGAGGGATGGAATCAGGCTGAGGAGCTTCTCGAAATCCAAGCGCTCATCCATGTGGAACGCGACTCCCAAAAAGGCATCCTGATCGGCAAGGATGGAAGAGTTCTGAAGCGCGTGGGCACAGAGGCAAGGCGGGATATTGAAGCCTTGCTAGGAAATAAGGTATTCTTGCAGTTGTGGGTTAAGGTCTTGGAGAATTGGCGGAAGAATCCGAGCGCCTTGAGGCGGATGGGTTACTCATAGGCAGCGTTCGGGCTCGGCAGGGGAGCCATGTATTTCATCATCTTTGGCGGAATCGCCCTCTTGGCGCTCACTTGGGTGTTTTTGACCCAGGAAGAGGCTCGAGAAGCGCGCCGTACTGAAAACTGGGGCCGGGTCTCGCACATGTGGACAGGTCCTGAGCGCCGTCGTGCCCTGCGTGTGGGCACGGACCTGTATATCACTTACCACAAACTTCCATTGGAAGAGCAGGTGGTGGAACAGGCCTTGTCCGAAGACATCAGCACCTACGGTGCAGGACTCATACTCCCGGAAAAATTTGAAGTCTTGACGGATTTGGTGCTCACGATTCATCTCCCGCCCGACGGGAATCCCCTTGCCGTGAAAGGCCGGGTACGCTGGCGTAAAACCGCCGGCCGGACTGCAACCGGGCAGCGTCTCTTCTATGTAGGCGTGGATTTCCTCGACGTGGACGAAAACAAGCGCAAGCATATTGAGGCGGCCCTGGGAACCCCGGCAAACGAGAAAAGCCCAGACCAGGAATCAACAGGTGGGTGAAGCAATTCGAGTGGTGGGATTAACCGGTACTAATGCTTCAGGGAAAGGGGAAGTCGCGAGATATTTGGTAAGAAAAGGCTTTCACTACTTCTCCCTTTCTGATTCGATTCGCGATGAATTAAAGCGCAACGGCCACCCGGAAAGCCGGGAAAATATGCGCGAATACGGCAATGCTCTAAGAAAGGCAGAAGGTCCGGGCGTCTTGTCCGAACGGATACTGCCGAGCCTCCGGGACAAAAGCATCGTGGACAGCATCCGGAATCCGGAAGAAGCACGGGTGCTTGAGCGGAATACAGAATTCCGCTTTTTTCTTGTCGACGCCCCGGCCGAGTTGAGATTTGAGCGCGCCATGGAGCGAGGCCGTATGGAAAACGCATCTACTTTAGGCGAGTTTCTGGCCCAAGAGGCGCTTGAGTCCTCCAGAGATCCCAATGCCTTGCAACTTCATGCCTGCAGAAAAATGGTCTTGCAGGAGTGGACGAACGCGGGGGATTTGAGTTTATTGTATAAGCAGGTGGACTCCGCACTTTCCGACTGGTACGGCACGTGATTTCTTGCACGATCCCTCAACTCTTTTTCTCCCAGGCACAAAAACGCGCCCATTGTATCGCGTACAGAGCCAAACGCTCCGGCAGCTACGTGGATTTCAGCTGGGAGCGATCCGCTAAGGAGGTCCGGTCCCTTGCGCTCGGACTTCTGGATCTGGGGCTTCAACCAGAAGACCGGTGGGCCATTATTTCCGAAAACCGCCCGGAGTGGATTTTCTGGGATCTCGCGATCATGTCCTGTCGTGCGCTAAGCGTCCCAATCTATACCTCGGACACCGCCGCGGAGATCGCCAAAATCCTCAAAGACTGTGAGGCTGTAGGCATTTTGGCCTCCACACCGGAGCAACTTGACAAGGTTTTGGAGCTGCCCCAAAGCGTTCCTTCACTGCGTCATCTGTTTGTCCTGGACCCACCCGAATCCTTGCCTGAAGGAGTCCGAGCTTACCCCGCATGGTTAAACCAGCCTCGCACAACCCCGGAGGAAAGGCTCAATCAACTCATTTCCGGAGCCTCCAATGAGGAGACTGCAACGCTCATTTACACCTCCGGCACTACCGGTAAGCGCAAAGGGGTGATGCTTTCACACAAGAATTTCCTTTCCAACGCCGAGGCTTGTGCCCAGATTCTTCCTATTTCAGACGCTGATGTCACCTTATCCATGCTGCCGCTGAGCCATGTGTTTGAACGTATGGCAGACTACTATTTGCCTCTCTATTTGGGCTGTACAATTGGCTTTGCGGAGTCTTTGGACACTGTGGGCGAAAACATGCTCGAAGTGCGTCCCACAGTTGTGCTCTCAGTCCCGCGTTTTTTTGAAAAACTCCAGGCGCGTATCGAGGCCGCTATCGAGGAAGCCGCACCTTTGAGACGCCGCCTTTTTCTCTGGGCTAAGGGCGTGGGATGGAAGATGGCTCAGGTTCAACTCGCACGGAAGATCCCTAACTTGAAACTGCGCCTGATTTATGCAATTGCTGAAGTGCTTGTATTCAGAAAGCTCAAGGCCCGGCTCGGGGGCCGGCTTCATTTCTTTGTCTCCGGAGGAGCCCCGCTGCCCGCCGCAGTGGCCCGTTTTTTTGCCTCTGCCGGAGTAGTCATCCTGGAGGGCTACGGCTTGACCGAAACCTCCCCCGTGATCGCCGTGAATCGTATGGATAAGCGCAAATTGGAAACTGTCGGGCCGCTATTGCCCGGTGTCGAGGTACGGATTAGCGAAGAGGGCGAAATCCTGACTCGAGGTCCTCATGTCATGCAAGGTTATTTCCGGAATCAAGAGAAGACCGAGGCCGCTATCGTTGACGGCTGGTTTCATACCGGAGATATCGGGCTCATGGATGAGGACGGTTTTCTCGTAATCACCGACCGGAAGAAAGATTTGATCGTGACCAGCGGCGGGAAGAACGTGGCTCCCCAAAAAATAGAAGCCTTGCTCAAGGAGTCCCCCTTTGTGGCAGAAGCCATGGTCTACGGAGACTGGAATAACTTTCTGGTAGCACTCCTGGTCCCGGATTGGACCCGGCTTGAATCCTATGCTCTCCAAAACAACATCAGCACAGAAGACCGTGCGGCATTGGTCCGGGATGACCGCATTCGTCAACTAATCTATAAACATTTGGAGGCACTAGCGCCGGGCTTATCCAGTTATGAACAAGTGAAGGAATTTGAATTCCTCGATCACGATTGGGGCAGGGAATTCGGGGAGTTAACTCCTACATTGAAACTTAAACGCCAGGTCATTGCGGAAAAATACGCGGACCTAATCAAGTCCGCCTATGAGCGGGCGCGCAAAAACAGACAATGAGCCTATCCGAAACTTGGAAGACAGAGCACGGCCTCGAACTGAGGTTACGGAAATGGAGCGTAGAATCCAGTCCCGCGGCACAACTTTGGATTTCCCACGGATTCGGAGAGCATAGCGGCCGTTATGACGAATTCGCCGGGCATATGACCGGTGCCGGGTGCGAGGTCTTTTCCTGGGACCATCAGGGTTTTGGGGAGTCCCAAGGAAGCCGCGGGCATGTAGATGACTTTTCTGCCTATGCCCGGGACGGCCTGGCAATCATAGAAGCCAACCGGAACAATGAACTGCCCCAGTTTTTACTGGGACACAGCATGGGAACCCTCATTGCTCTGGATTTGATTCTGGATTTCAGGCTCAATGTGGACGGTTTAATTCTCTCAGCCCCGGCCTTCGGCATTGCGCACCAGCCCTCCAAAGTCCAAAAACTCCTGCTCGACAAAGCAGGGCAGGCAATCCATCCTGGTCTGAAGTTCAAGACCGGGACAGATCCTTCTATGGGCACCCACGACCCGGAGATTATTGCCCGGCACAGGGAGGATCCCTTAGCAGTTCACAAGATCAGCCTGGGTCTTTATCGAAATCTGATCCAGACAGGGGAGGCGCACGCCGGACGGGGAACCGAACTCTTCACGCCCCTGCTCCTTTTGCAGGGATCAGAGGATCCGGTGGTGCGTGTGGATTGGGTAAATGCGTATTTTGAATCTGTGTCCAGTACGGACAAGCATATGGAGTTGTGTCCAGGGTGTTATCACGAAGTATTGAACGAGACAGAACGCTCCCAGGTCTACGAGCTTGTATCACGATGGATCTCCGACCGCGTCGGCGCCCCCAAGGTCGCCGGGGATGGCGAATCCTCCTCCTAGCCCTTCTCTTTACACTGGTGTTCCCGCGGAGCTTGTATACCGGATTGTCTTACGGTGTTGCCGCAACTGAAGCCCGCTTTGTTCTGCCCACAGGAGAACTCATCGGCGGAAAGCTTCAAATCCGCTCGGACTCCCGGGGAAGCGGCCACTTCTTAGCGCGGCGTTCCGGCGGGAGGCGCAAGCACCTGGGGGTGGATCTGGCCGCGCCTATGGGCAGTCCGGTGATTGCCGGACGCAGCGGGTGGGCCCGATCCATCGTCAAAGAGGACGGATACGGGAAATACGTCGAGATCCATCACATGGATGGATATTGGACCCGTTATGCTCATTTAGACAGCCTCAGCCTGCCCGAGATTGCCTGGGTGCACCAGGGGGACCTGATCGGAACGGTAGGGAACACAGGGAACGCCAGCCACCCCCAAATGATCCCGCACTTGCATTTCGAGGTCCGCCTGAATGAACGTATCCTCAATCCTGAGAAAGGGATCCTACAGGGATTGGAAGCCTATGAATGATTTGGTACAATGCATTGATGTATAAAGAATTCCCCACCCTACTTGCCCTGGAAGACGGAAGCGTCTTTCGGGGTTTTTCTCAGTTTCCGAAGGCTCAAACCTCGGGAGAAGTCGTGTTCAACACCTCCATGGTAGGCTACCAGGAGGTATTGACGGACCCATCCTATCGCGGCCAAATCGTCGCCCTAACCTACCCGTTAATCGGCAATTACGGCGTGGTTGCGGAAGACAGCGAATCCGCTGGAATCTGGCTGGCAGGCTTTGTGGTCCGCCAGCTCTCCCCGAGGCCCAGCAATTGGCGGGCGGAGCGCAGCCTGGAGGAGTTTCTCAACGAGGCCGGCGTGCCCCTCCTGCAGGGGATTGATACGCGATCCCTGACCCGCCGCTTGCGTATTCACGGCTCCCTTCGCGGAGTAATCGGGACAGAGGAGGAGGGGGCAGAGGCCTTGGTGGCCCAAGCCCGCGCAGTGCCCTCAATGGTGGGCGCCAACCTGGCAAGTGAAGTCAGCTGCGGGGAAGCCTGGAATTTCAGCACCCGGCAGGGGACTCCGTCAAAGAGTCCCCTAAAGATCGCCGTTATTGACTTTGGAGTGAAGTGGAACATTCTCCGCTCGCTGCACAGCCGGGGTTGCGAAGTGCATGTACTGCCCGGCACAAGCAGTCTTTCCGATATTCAAAAGCTGAATCCCGATGGTGTTCTTCTTTCCAATGGCCCCGGGGATCCTGCCGCGGTTACGCCGGGGATCGAACTGACCCAACAGCTTTTTGGACGCTGGCCCCTTATGGGAATCTGCCTGGGCCATCAGATTTTGGGTCTGGCTCTGGGAGCAAAGACTTACAAGCTCAAATTCGGGCACAGGGGAATCAATCATCCGGTAATGGACCTATCCACACGCAGGGTGGAGATTACCAGCCAAAATCACGGCTTCTGCGTAGATCCCGAATCCTTTGACAAGGCCAAAGACATTGATGTCTCCCATATCAGCCTCTATGACAAGACCGTGGAGGGGATCCGGCACAAGGAACTTCCGATTGTCTCAGTTCAGTATCACCCCGAGGCAGCCGCAGGACCCCACGACTCCCGATACCTATTTGATGAATTCCTTGACCTTGTGAAAAAGCATGCCAAAAAGAACTGACATCCACAAGATTCTCCTCATTGGATCCGGCCCCATCGTGATCGGCCAGGCTTGCGAGTTCGATTACTCCGGTACTCAAGCCTGCAAAGCCCTGGCTGAAGAAGGCTATGAAGTGGTGCTCGTCAACTCCAACCCTGCAACGATCATGACCGACCCGGAGTTTGCGCACAGAACCTATATTGAGCCTATTGTGGCTGAGGCCCTCGAATCCATCATTGAAAGGGAGCGGCCCGATGCGCTTCTTCCGACGCTGGGAGGACAAACAGCCCTGAATGCGACCGTGGAACTGGCCGATAAGGGCGTCCTCAAAAAATATGGGGTTGAACTCATCGGGGCCAATGTGGAGGTCATTAAGAAAGCAGAGGATCGCGAGCTGTTCAAGGAGGCCATGGCGAATATCCATTTGGAAGTCCCCCGCTCCGGAATTGTGCGCGATCTGGAATCTGCCAAAAAAATCCTGGCTGAGCTCGGAGGATGTCCGGTCATTATCCGGCCTGCTTTTACTTTGGGCGGCGTGGGGGGCAGCATTGCCAACTCCGAGGAAGAGTTCGAAGCCAAGATTTTGAAGGGCCTGGAATACAGCCCTATTTCCCAGGTACTGCTCGAGGAATCCGTGAAAGGCTGGAAGGAATTCGAGCTCGAGGTGATGCGCGATCTGGCCGACAACGTGGTCATTATCTGCTCCATTGAGAACTTTGACCCGATGGGCGTACACACAGGCGACAGCATTACCGTAGCGCCTGCCCAGACGCTCACCGATCGGTGCTACCAAGAAATGCGCGATGCGGCGATCAAGGTGATCCGTGAAATCGGTGTGGAAACCGGCGGGTCGAATATCCAATTTGCCGTCAATCCCCAGGACGGACGCCTGGTCGTCATTGAAATGAACCCGCGGGTCTCCCGCAGCTCGGCGTTGGCTTCGAAAGCCACGGGATTTCCCATTGCCAAAATTGCAGCCAAGTTGGCCGTGGGATATACCCTGGACGAACTGCCCAATGACATTACCCGCCAGACCCCGGCCGCCTTTGAACCCACCATTGATTACTGCGTGGTCAAGATACCCCGCTGGGCCTTTGAGAAATTCCCGGAAGCGGATTCCGAACTCACTACCCAGATGAAATCTGTGGGCGAAGTCATGGCCATTGGACGCACTTTCCGCGAGTCTCTGCAAAAGGCCGTGCGTTCCTTAGAGATCGGGGGAGACGGTCTATCGGATCCACGCAATATGACCTTTAACGAAAGCGAAATGCTCGCAGGTCTGCGGAAGCCCAATGCCCAGCGCCTCCATCAGATTATGATGGCCTTTCAGTCGGGATGGACTACCGAACAAATCTTTGCTGAAACCGCCATCGACCCCTGGTTTCTGGATCAATTGGCTATCATTTGTGAACAAGAATTGCGCTGGCGCAAGAGCGCCCAGGCAGGGGAACAATGGGACGAAAGGACTTGGCGCAAGATCAAGTCCGAGGGATTCTCGGATCCGGAGATTGCCCGCTGGTACGGTAAATCAGAACTGGAAATTCGAAAAGAACGCCTCAAACAGAAGGTGGCGCCCAGCTTCAAGCTTGTGGATACCTGTGCTGCGGAATTCGAGGCCTACACCCCCTATTTCTACTCCAACTACGATCCTGAGGACGAGCTGCAGGCCGCGTCCGAGGGAAAAAGTGTCCTGATACTCGGTGCAGGCCCCAACCGCATCGGGCAGGGGATCGAATTTGATTATTGCTGTGTGCATGCGAGCTTTGCCGTACGCGAGCTCGGACTCACGAGCATCATGTACAACTCCAATCCCGAAACCGTCAGCACGGACTACGACACTTCGGACCGGCTGTATTTTGAGCCTATTACTCTGGAGGAAGTCCTCAACGTCGTGGAAAAGGAGAAGCCCAGGGGAGTCATCGTACAGCTGGGCGGCCAGACTCCCCTCAAGCTCGCTGTGGCCCTGCAAGAGGCCGGCGTGCCCATCTTGGGGACCCCTTCCGATGCCATTGACCGCGCAGAGGACCGGGAGCGCTTTCACCAACTCATCACCAAGCTTAAACTCCGCCAGCCCGAGAGCGCCACCGCCACTTCCCTCAAACAAGCCCAGGAGATTGCAACACAAATCGGCTATCCCGTACTCATCCGCCCATCCTATGTGCTCGGTGGACGCGCCATGGAAATTGTCTATGACGACGAAGATCTCCAGACTTTTGCAAAAACCGCACTCAAGGTCTCCGGCAAACACCCAATCTTGATCGACAAATTCCTCGAACAGGCGATCGAGGTGGATGTAGACGCTGTCTCCGACGGCGAAACCGTCTGCGTCGCAGGAATCCTGGAGCACATAGAACACGCCGGAACCCACTCCGGGGACGCTGCCATGGTTCTGCCGCCCCATAGCTTGACGGATTCAGTCATCAAAGAGCTGAAACGCCAAACCAGGCTCCTCGCTCTGGAACTCGGCGTAATCGGCCTCATGAATATCCAGTTCGCCGTCAAGCAAAACCAAGTCTACATCCTCGAAGTCAATCCGCGCGCAAGCCGGACTGTTCCCTTTGTGAGCAAGACCACAGGCATTCCCTGGGCTAAAATCGCAACCAAGGTCATGCTCGGCGCAAAACTCAAGGACCTCAAAGCAGGGGAGATTTCACCCAAACACTATGCAGTCAAGGAATCCGTATTCCCCTTTGTCCGGTTTCCGGGTGTGGACGCAGTCCTCGGGCCGGAAATGCGCAGTACCGGAGAAGTCATGGGCATTGACCACAATTTCGGCATGGCCTTTGCCAAATCGCAGTTTGCGGCAGGCCAGATCCTGCCCAAAACCGGCACTGTTTTTCTCAGCGTAACCGATTCAGACAAAGCAGCCTTATTACCGCTGGCCAAACGCCTCACAGACCTCGGATTTAATCTCGCAGCCACAAAGGGGACTGCCCAGTACCTCAATGACAAGAGGGGGCTTAAAGTCACCCAAATCAATAAACTCTATGAAGGCCACCCCAATGTCGTGGACGCCATTAAGGCAGGGGAAATTCACCTGGTGATCAACACACCGTCGGGAAAACAAACCAAGAAGGATGAAACCAAAATCCGCAGCACGGCTGTCTTTCACGGCGTCCCGCTGGTCACCACGCTCAATGCCGCAGATGCCAGTGTGGAGGCCTTGGAGTACTTGAGCCAAAGCAGCGGGGGAATCCCTGTTTGCTCCATCCAGGAATACCACTCAGAAAACCTAAGCAACGCAAAATAGGCTAGAAGACAGAGTCCCCTGATTTTTGGCCGTTTTACCCTGTAGTTAACATAATATGTATTATAGGACACAGTAATTGGCCTCAGCACCGGTTTACCGGCATGCCTCTTCTTAGGCTTTCACACGACTATCCGGGATCTTCCTGAACAAGACTGCGGCCACACACATATACCCTACCAAGGTCATTACAGCAATGCGGTAGCCCATTTCCGGGGCATTTATCCGGCTAAACACCAAGGTGGTCAGGGCCCACACCATGGGCCCCACAATGGCCGAAATCCGCCCTACAAGGCCGAAAATGCCGAAAACCTCCCCTATGACCTCCTCGGGGAACATCTCGATGATCAGGGTTCTCGAACACACCCAAATGGCCCCGAAGCAGGTGCCTGCAAGGGGGCCGACAACCCACAATACCCCGGGACTGAAGCTGGTGGCGGCCAGGACCATGGTTAATGCCCAAAATGCCAGCGTCAGCCGCATCGCAAAGTGGGATCCCCTCTTATCCGTTATTTGTCCGAAAGCCAGGGCGCTGAGGATTGCAAATACCGTTGAAAGGATTATGAACCAATGCATTTCGTCGGGCTTGAGTCCTATAATCTTTTGAGCATAAACCGACATGAAAACGTTGATAGCGCTGACTGCGTTAAATGCCAAAAAGGCACACCAGAGCAGCACCACACCCCCAGGCACTCCCTTTATCCGTGCCAAGGCATTTTTAAAATCCTTGAGGGTATAACTCAGTCTGAGCTGCGACTCCCCTGTCCCAGGCTCTTTGATGAATAGGAGACAGGGCAAGGCTCCCACCAGAAACAGCACGGCCGTGGGCACAAAAGTCGCCTGATGCCCGCCGGCATTGAGGAAGGGTTTGGCGACGATCACTCCGATAATGGTTCCGACATAGCCCAGTCCCACTCCATATCCTGAAATTTTCCCCCTGTTTTTTGCATCGCTGATCTCGGGCAAAAGGGCATTGTAAAAAACTCCTGCAGTCTGGAAAGCCACGTTGGCCACACAAAAGAATGCCAGTCCCAGCATCAGGCTGCTGACATAACCCATGGCTGCCGTAAATGCGACGCACAGGCAGGTCATCACCGCCAAAAAAGGTATGCGTTTGCGCAAACGGTCGGACCAGGCCCCTAATCCGGGCATTAGAAAGCCGGAGACAATAATCGAAATTGTAATGGCTGAGCTGTAAAGCAGATCAGAACCGCCCTTTTCCACGGTGACCCAAAGGGCAAAGTGGTAGGAAATAATATTGATGGCAAAAATACTGTTGGCAAAATCGTAGAGCGACCAGGAAAAGACCGCGGCTGTCTTCTTCAACCAAAGATCTCCCGGGATTTTGCTTGGCCGCGCGCATTCTCCAGATCTGCCAGCTCCAGCAAAGTGAGTTCGGGCCGATTCTGGCGCAAGCGCTTCACGGCTGCATAGTAATCACCCGGTCTTCCTCCCTCTAAACGGATCGCTGCATACTTAAAACCTGTGCCGCACTCCGGACACCGATGCGCTGTGAGTTCCACGCCCAAGGCCCGGCATTTTCCACAGCTACCGGAAAGCTGGCCCACCACAAGGAGCTCGTTCCAAATCTGCTGCCAATCCAATTCGCACCACTTGCGGATATTGGCCTTTGCTGACATGATCACTCCCCTGTTTGCTTTGCAGCTCTTTGACGGAAGACCCAATGGCCTCCTGATTCTTCAGCGGACTCCACCCGGACTTCCAGATCGGAAAACTGCGCTCCCTGGCCTGTCCAATCGGCCTCCCCGCTCACCCGGCCGGCAACCCCCACAAAACTGAGCGGAGAAACACGCTGAGCCAACTCGGACTGCATCGGTTTCCACTCCACATGGCCTTGGTGCGCCATGCCCTGGGGTTCGGCCCACAGTCTGAGTCGGGCTTCCACTGAAGCGCCTTGCACGCGGCCGGCCAATCGCGAAATATTCAGTTCCCGGCCGCTTAGCTGCCCTGTGATCCGGATATCTTCAAAGCGCACGCCCCTCCAATCCAGGCTGGAAATCCGGATAAAAGGAGCGGACCCTGGATCTGAACCCGCCTGTGCTCCGAAATAAACAGGCAAGCCTCCTTTGACCTTGGCCATCCCAAATCCGATGCGTTCATCCTGATGTTCAGGGATATTAAAATGCAGCTCTCCCT
>JAFGIU010000130.1 GCA_016929445.1 Candidatus Omnitrophota bacterium | reverse complement strand
TCAAGGGCACTGGCCTTGGGCGCGCATTCCTCTTTGGTTTGGCGGCTGAGCTCTTGCCGTTCCTTCTCTTCCAAACCAGGGAGGGTCTCGATGAGATGCAGGCAGTCGTTCAGGAGGCCTTTGTTGGCCTTTTCTTGCACCCATTCGTAGGCCTGGGGGGCCAGCCAGTGGGCCATGGATTGGGCAATGGCCCCGTGCGCTGATTTTTCCCGGTGTTCCAATTCTTCCATGATGTAACGCAGGACAGGTTCCAGCAGGAGCGCGTACTGGGCATCGCGCAGCTTTTCGTTGTGGATCTCTGAAGGATCGGCCACAAAGCCGGCGCGTTTTACATAGATGTTCCGGCGCTCGGTTTCGCCGCGTTCGGCTTCCCATTCCGTTCGATAAATGAGGGCCCACCGGCGTTGCCCGGTCTCCGGATCTCGAACCCACCAGAGGGGGTCTTCGCCCTCCTTGCCCATGAGCCAAACCCGGTAAGGGCTGTCGAACTCAACCAGATTCCGGGTCAGGGAAACCAGGCTTTTGGGATCCAATTCCTCCAGGACCTTGTCCACAAGTTTGGGATGATTCTTATAGACTTGGGACTGGCGGATCTGCTCCAGCTTTTCGCCATGCTCCTGGAGCCATTGACCCAGGTTGTTCAGCACCTGGAGGCCCTCCTCCTCCAGTTTCAAGCGTTCTTCGGTAGTCAGTCTGGCGAAGCTGTTCTGGAGTGTTTTGTCCAGGCTGCCGCTGGGTGCAGTGAAGCCCACCGGAACAGTGCCGAGGGAGAGAACCTTGAGTTCCGGCGGGGGCAGGAGGAGTCCGGGTGCGGGTTCTGGAGGAGAGAACGGCGCTTCGGCGCGCTGCTGTGTGAGAGCCTGCCTCTCGGCCAGGAGCCTTTGGTGTTCCCCCTCGATTTCTTGAGTGCGGTGCAGGGCCTGGAGGTCTGCAGGCTGGTCCTCTGCGCGGATATAGCGATAGGCGGCAATTCCCACGACAAGAATGACGGCTGCAAAGGAGAGGTAGTAGACCCCTTTGAGGAGGAATCCGACGGCCTGTCCGAGCCGGATAAGAAATCGGGAATAATCCTTCATGCCTTTGCACAGAATAACATAGAAGTCGCTGCGCTGGGCCTGACACCCGGCCCAGCAGGAAATATACCACTTTATTAAGTTCCGGAAAGGATGTCTTAGCACCTCGCTGTATCAGGCGCTGTCATTGACTAAGGCATGCCCCCATGGTATGCTTTTTAGCGAAAGTTTTGGCAGTGGAAAGGTGATTCCACCGAATAAAGGCACACTGTCCGGAAGGGCAGGCCATCCGTTTTTAGGACGGATCTCGCCTCAGGGGGCGAGGCAAAGCCACAAGCCTTAAGATCCCATAAGGATCCAGGCGGTTGGGCTGCCGGTGAGCGGGTTTTGGGCTCTACCTCCTGCGTGGCGGTGGAGCTTTCTTTTTGCCCCGGGGGAGTATTAGAGCGAAAGCGATGAAAACGAGAGGTGTGGAATGTCGGATCCCCGAAGGTGGCTAAGTGTGGCCGAAGTTGCTGAGAGAATCGGCTTGACGGACGAGCGCGTACGCCAGCTCATCCGCCAGAAGAAGATCCGGGCAACGAAGATTGGGGGTTGGCTGGTGGCACCCGAGGATCTCGAGTCCTTTATCCGTTCGCGGATGAATGTGGCCGAAACCTCGATGCGGCGCGGCTAATTCTCCTGTCCTGAGTGGCCCAGGATGTGATAAGATACGGGACCTTTGTGACTTACAGATATGGCCCGTTTCCGAGACGTCCTCAGCAACAAAAATTTTCTGCTCCTCTGGTTGGGACAGATTGTGTCGCAGTTCGGCGACCGTCTCAACCAGATGGCTCTAGTGGCCCTGGTAAGCCTGATTGCTCCCGGCTCTTCCATGGCCATGGCCAAGGTGCTTGCCTGTACCCTTCTCCCGTCGGTGTTGGTCGGCCCTTTTGCGGGCGCTTATGTGGACCGTTGGGATAAGCGGTGGACCATGGTGGTGTGCGATCTTTTGCGCGCCGGCTTGGTCCTTTTTTTGGTTTTGGCCCTGTATTGGCGTCTCTCTTTGGTTCCCGTCTATATCCTGGTTTTCTTGACCTTTTCCGTGACCCGTTTCTTTTTGCCTTCCAAGCTGGCCATTGTGCCCGAGCTGGTAGCTCCCAAAAAGTTGCTTGTGGCGAACTCTCTGGCCTCTGTGACCAATTTGATTGCCGGCATGGGCAGCTTCGCCCTGGGGGGAATCCTGGTGGCTCAGGTGGGCTATCGCACGGCCTTGAGTGTGGATGCGGTCACCTACCTGGTTTCCTCTGTTTTTCTGGTGATGATGGTGCTGCCCAGGGTGCCGAGGCAGGCTGAGCCTTCTGTAGAGCGAAAGGATGGGACGCGCGCCGGCGGGCTGGGACGCCTCCTTCAGGAGATCCGGGAAGGGATCGATCTCCTGTGGCAGCATTCGGAATCGCGTTTTCTCTTGGGCAAACTGGGCGTGTTGTGGGCCGGTTGCGGGGTGGTTTCCGTGGTCATGGTGGTTTTCTTGCAGCAGTCCCTGAATACGGTTACCGAGGGCCTGGGGGTTCTGGTGAGCTTTTTGGTGGCCGGGCTCTTTGTGGGGGCCTTGGGTTATGGCCGTTTGGGTGGGCGCTACCGGCGCAATCGCGTGATGTGCAGCTCACTTACTGCTGCCGGAGTTCTGCTCTTGGCTGCTGTGTTGGGCGTGGGGAGTACCGGGAATGCGGTCCTGGCCAGCGTTTTGACCTTTACCCTCGGCGTGGTGGTGGCCCCCATGGCCGTGTCTTCCATGACGCTGGTGCATGAGGTTGTGCCCGAGAACATGCACGGCAGAGTCTTTAGCTCGGTTATGGTGGTGGGGGATTTGGCCTTTCTTGTGTGCATGCTCCTGGCTTCCGCGCTTTCCGAAGTGATCGGCCAGGAGCCTATTCTCCTTGGCGTTGGGGTGGTCTTTGTGCTGCTCGGCCCCATGGGTTGGGGCCTGCAACCGCGCATGGCTGTCAGCCCCTCTGTGACGCCTCGTTGACGCCTGTATTTTGCTTCGATAAGATAACTAGGCTTAAAGGAGGTTAATCATGTCAGATGTAGTGGTGACTCTAGATGAAGGCAATTTTGATCGGGAGGTGATCAACGCCTCGGAACCGGTCCTGGTGGACTTTTGGGCCACTTGGTGCGCGCCCTGTCGTATGGTCGCTCCGGTCCTGGAAGAAGTAGCGAAGGAAAAGGCAGGCAGCCTTAAGGTGGGCAAGCTCGATGTGGATACGGCCCCCTCTTTGGCATCCCGCTTTGGGGTGATGAGTATCCCTACGTTGATTTTCTTTAAGGGCGGTCAGGAAGTGGATCGTGTTGTGGGCGCAGTGCCCAAAGGCGATCTCATTGCGCGCGCTGAAAACTTGTCTTAGGCGTTGATCATGGGAATCGCGGTTCTCGCTTCGGGAAGTGGTTCGAATTTTGAGGCCCTGGTCCAAGCGAGTCAAGAAGGCCGCATTCCGGCCAAGATCACATTGCTTATCGTGGACAATCCCCAGGCCGGGGCTATCGAAAGAGCCCGGCGCCTGGGGATTTCCTTTGAAGTGGTGGATCGCGAGGCCTTTGCGCAGCGCGCGGATTTTGAAGCGGCGCTTCGAACGCACATCGACAAGAGCCCGCCTGCGCTGATCGCTCTGGCCGGTTTCATGCGTGTGCTGTCTCCGGATTTTGTTTCTGCCTATCCCAACAAGATTCTCAATATCCATCCGGCACTCCTCCCGGGCTTTCCCGGCGCGCACGGGATTCACGATGCGTACAGTTACGGAGTCCAAATCACCGGCGTGACCGTGCACTATGTGGATGAAGGCGTGGACACAGGTCCAATTGTGTTGCAGGAAGCTCTGGCCGTTGACCCTGCCAAGAGCGAAGAAGAGCTTGAAGCGCAAATCCACCAAATCGAACACCGGCTCTACCCCGAAGCCGTCCGGCTGCATTTGGAAGGGAAGCTGAAGGTCGAAGGGCGGCGGGTTTCGTCATTGCGAACGCAGTGAAGCAATCTTTGTGGAACAAAGATCCCCACGCCTCGCAAGGCTCGGCTCGGGATGACAAGTCAGTTCGAGAGCAATCCCAAAGGCGTCGTGGTCTGGCGGGTGTCGATCTGGATCTTCTGAAAGGGGAGCTTGCCGCGATGAAAGAGTTCGATTTCTTCCCGGCTTAATTCGAGCTCCAGGTTGGAACGCAGTTCCCGCAGGGTGACCTTTTCATAATCCTCAAAACTATAACCGTGCAGGACCGTAGCGATCTCCGTGAGGGACTTGTCCAGCAAACCGTTTTCTTCGCGGAAGCCGCCCTCTGTGGCGGCCGGGGTCTTATCGTTGATGCTCAGCAAGAACACAAAGGTGTCATTCTGGTAACGCCAGTCCGCGGCTCTTGCCTCATAACGCTCCTTGAGCACCGGGTCTTCCGCAATCACCTGCTTGATGCGGCGGGTGATCTGTTCCGCGAGAAAGCGTGATTTGGAAATATCCGTGAGCCGGAGATGGTCGCCCTCGCTATCGCCCAGGGCCAAGGGATTGAGTTTGACCTCGCGGATCAGGCGTTTCTGGAACTCGGAACGGGAAATGTCCAGGAGCCGTGCGCGCTTGATATCCTGGACTGCTCCGATGAGTGTGAATTCCGCGCCGATTTGAGAAGTGTCGCTGACCACAATGGTGTAGTACTGAATGGCCTGGTCATCTGTACTCATGGCAATGCGGTGGGTGCAGAGCACAATATCCTCGATCGCGTCCGAAGCCTCTTCAGAGACTCCGAAACCCTTGCTCAGGAGACCCTGTTCCAAAGGCATGTAGACCCACAAAGTCTTTCCCTTGAGAAAAGCCTTCACATCGCGGCCATACTCTTTCTTGACCATGCCTTGGAGTTGTTCCGCCGCTTTGTCAGGCGGGAAGGAGGGCGCGCAAGCGGCCTGCCCGAGCAGGCCGGTTAGCACAAGAGTCATTAGAAATGACGAGTACAGAGAATTACGAGGCATCCTGGGAGCCTGTGTTCTCCTCAGCGCGTCCATGTTCGTCGATTTGTACCGGAGCTGATTTGGCTTCGCCATATTCGTTGAAGATGGCGTAGATCTGGTCGTAGTCGAGCTCCTTCTTTTCCAGGAGTTCGGCTACAAAGCGCTCGACCACCTTGTGTTCACGCGTGAGGAGTTCCGTCACGTCCTTCTCGCACTGGCTGAGAATTTGCTGAGTCTCTGCGTTGAGTTTTTCCTTCATCGCCTCGGAAAGCTGCGCCGCAGGGATGAGAGTGTAATCGCCGATAAAGCCGTTCGAACCCATGCCCTGGCTCCACACCATGCTGTGGGCGCGCGCCATGGCATTGCGGAAATCCGAGATAACCCCGCTGGATGTCACGCCGTAGCGGATCTTCTCCATGCAATATCCGGCCAAAGCCACTTTGATATTGGCCAAATAGATTTCGCGGCTCTCGCTAAAGGTCTCTTCCTTGGGCTGGTGCTGCACCACGCCCAGGGTGTCGCCGCGCGCCACGATCGAAGCTTTGAATACATCGTGGGTGGGGTGGAAATAGTAAGTGGCAACCAGGTGGCCGACCTCATGGTATGCAGTGCGTTCCTGTTCTGCTGTGTTGATGTTTTTGGGCCGGCGCGCACCAATGTCGATACGGTCCATGGCCTCCAT
>JAFGIU010000129.1 GCA_016929445.1 Candidatus Omnitrophota bacterium | reverse complement strand
TTGGTGGGAATGCAGCCCACGTTCAGGCAGGTACCGCCCAGGGCCTGGCGCTCAATCACCGCCACGGACTTGCCCAGCTGCGCCGCGCGGATGGCCGTCACATAGCCGCCCGGGCCCGCTCCAATAATTGCGATATCAAACATACGTTCCGTCATATTTCTCCAAACACGGTGTCAGGCACTGGTGCCAGGCACCGGTGCCTGGCACCGTTTCAATTGGCGCTCCGCGCGGTAGGAGCTTCGCACCAAAGGACCTGCCTCCACGTGCGCAAAGCCCATATCCCTGCCCAAACGCGCCAGACCCTCGAACTCCTCCGGCGGCACAAAGCGCGCCACAGGCAATTCCCGAACCGAGGGCTGCAAATACTGTCCCAAAGTGAGGATCTGCACGCCGCAGGTGCACAGGTCGGACATCACTTCAATAACCTCTTCCATTTCCTCGCCCAAACCCAGCATTAAGGAGCTCTTGGTCACTAAGTCCGGGGCCCAAGCACGCACGCGTTCCAACAGCGAGAGCGAGGTGGCATAAACTCCGCCGCCGCGGGCCAGACGATAAAGACTCGGCACAGTTTCCAGGTTGTGCGCCAACACATCCGGCCTTGCCTGCAAGACCATCTTCAGGGCCTCGGCACTGCCGCGAAAGTCCGGGATCAGGACTTCGATTTCAATCCCCGGACAGCGGTGCCGGATCTCACGGATACTCTCCGCAAAAATGCCCGCGCCCCCGTCCGGCAAATCATCCCGGTCCACAGAGGTAATGACCACATAGCGCAGCTTCATCTGCGCAACCGCACCGGCCAGGCGTTTGGGTTCTTCGGTGTCATAAAGCGGCGGCCGCCCTTTGTTAACAGAGCAAAACTTGCAGCCGCGCGTGCACACATCGCCGAGAATCATGAAGGTTGCCGTGCCGTGCCCCCAACACTCGCCCACATTAGGGCAATTGGCCTCCGCGCAAACTGTGTGCAGCTTATTACCGGCCACAATATTCTTAACCGCATAGTAGTTTTCATTCCCGCCGGAAGTCACACGGATCCAATCGGGAAAACGGCGCGTTGTTGTGTTCACCGGAGGTTCAAGCATTAGCGAGTACCTTCTTTACAATCCTGAGAGGAACGATGCTCTGCCTCACCGGGTGCCAGGCACCCTGGTCGGCCAGCAAGTTTAAAAGGCAAGAACTGTCCCTGGCCTTTTAGTTTCTAACTCTCTACTAAAAGATTCAACGGATTCGAAAGGTATTCAGCGAGAGTGCGCAGAAAGCGGGCGCCGTCAGCGCCGTCAACGGCCCGATGATCGTAAGAAACCGAGATCGGAAGCATCAGCCGCGCCACAACTTCGTCTTCTACAATCATCACTTCTTGCTGGCCGCGCGACACGCCCAGAATCGCCACTTGAGGCGGATTCACAATCGGCGTAAAGCCCGTGCCGCCGATCCCTCCCAGATTGGAAATGGTGAAACTCGCACCCTGCATTTCTTCCACACTGAGCTTCTTATTGCGCGCCTTTGTCGCCAGCGCATCGATTTCCTCGGCGATAGCCACAATGCTTTTTTGGTCCGCATCGCGCAATACCGGCACAAGGAGCCCCTGCTCCGTGTCCACGGCCACTCCCAGATGCACATATTTCTTCAGGATGAGTTGCTTATTGGGCAGATCCAGGCTGGCATTGAATTGGGGAAACTGCTTGAGCACCGCAGCCGTTACTTTAAGGATAATCGCGGTCACGGTCACACGGTCGCGGCCGTCTTTGCGTTTGCCAAAACGCTTGCGCAACTCGTCGAGTTCCGTGATATCGGATTTGTCGAACTGCGTCACGTGCGGGATCGAGGACCAGGCCTGTGCCATGTTCTGGGCCGTGACCTGGCGGATCTTGGTCAAAGGCTGAGCCTCAGTCTCCCCCCATTTGGAGAAGTCCGGAAGCGGCGCTGCCGCAGCAACAGCGCCGGAGGCAGCCACAGACCCACTGATAACGGATTTGGCATAAACCTTTATATCTTCGGTGGAAATCCGGCCATTCCGGCCGCTACCGGGAACTTGAGAAACATCTATCCCTAACTCACGAGCTAATTTGCGGACAGACGGCCCAGCCACTACATTCTGCGCAGGCTGCTTTGGGGAAGGCTCCGGGGCGGCCTCCGTTGGGTGATCAGCCCGGTTCTCAGCTTGAGGCTCAGCCTGGGGCGCAACCTGGCGTGTAACCTGAGGCTCAGGTTCCGGTTCAGTTCGGGGCTCTTCTTTGCTCTCTGCTTTGGTCTCAACTTCGGGCTCAGCACCGGAGTCAATCTTCATAACGACTTGGCCGACCTTGACGGTGTCGCCTTCCTTAATAAGGATCTCGGACACGGTACCGGCCGCAGGTGACGGAACCTCGACTTGGGCCTTGTCGGTCTCCAGCTCCAAAAGGGGCTGGTCCTTGGCGACCGAGTCGCCAACCGCCACCAGAATACCGACCACGTCGCCGGATTCGATGTTCTCGCCTAATTCAGGAAGTTTGAAGTCCATCATAACGATTCCCGGGTATCAGATTGCTT
This sequence comes from Candidatus Omnitrophota bacterium, assembly GCA_016929445.1. NCBI lineage: Bacteria > Pseudomonadati > Candidatus Omnitrophota > Candidatus Omnitrophota bacterium. The sequence continues at coordinate 9,680 of JAFGIU010000129.1, read as the reverse complement.
CACTGTGTTCGCAATGACGCACGCTGTGCGTCAACTCACCATCGGATTGACCTTCTCCGTGTCAATCTCCAAATCCGTGATCGCCTTCTTCACCGTGCCGGCCTCAATGTGCCCGTGCATCTGCAGAGCCCGAAGCGTTTTCAACACAATATAGCGCGCATCCACTTCAAAGAAATCGCGCAAGGCCTCGCGGCTCTCGCTGCGCCCAAATCCGTCCGTGCCCAAGGAATGCACGCGCTTCGGAAACCAGCGCCCGATCGCATCGGGCAGAATCTTGACATAATCCGAAGCCGCCACAAACACCCCCTCCTCTCCCATCAAGGTCCGGGCAATGTGGGGAAGCCGCTGTTCCGGAGCATCGGGATGCAGCATATTCCAGCGCTCGCAGTCCAACGCGTCCTGACGCAAAGCCTTATAACTCGTTACGCTATACGTATCCACCGCCACATTGTATTTTTCTTCAAGAATCTCCGCCGCCTTCAAAACCTGATTCATGATCGCCCCGCTGCCGAACAAATGCGCGCGCAGCTTAAGATCTTTGCGCTCCGTGGCCTTGAAGCGATACATCCCCTTGAGTATCCCCTCATCCACATCCCCGGGCTTGGGCGGCTGCGCGTAGTTCTCATTGCCCACAGTCAAGTAGTAGAAGATATCCTCCTGCGCCTCATACATGCGCCGGATCCCTTCGCGCACAATCACGGCAATCTCATACGCAAAGGCAGGATCATAAGCCATCAAGTTGGGAACCGCCGACGCCATCAAGTGCGAATGCCCGTCCTGGTGCTGCAACCCTTCCCCGGCCAGTGTTGTGCGCCCGGCCGTACCGCCCACCAAAAATCCCTTGGCCCGGCAATCCGCAGCAGCCCAAATCATATCGCCCACGCGCTGAAAACCGAACATAGAGTAATAGATGAAAAAAGGAATGGTGTTCACACCGTGCGAGGAATAGGAAGTGCCCGCGGCAATAAAGCTGGCCATGGAACCGGCCTCCGTAATCCCCTCTTCGAGAATCTGGCCGTCCGTCGCTTCCTTATAGTAGAGAAGCGTATCCGAATCCACAGGCTCGTAGAGCTGGCCCACATGCGAGTAAATCCCCACTTGCCTGAACAAGGCCTCCATCCCAAAGGTGCGCGATTCATCGGGTACAATGGGCACGATGAGCTTCCCGATGTCCTTGTCCCGCAGCAATTTGGAAAGAATGCGCACAAAGACCATGGTCGTGGACACCTCTCGGGCCTCGGTGCCTGCGTCAAACTCCTCGAAGAGTTCCGGCCCCGGCGCCTTGAGCGCCCTGTATTGGGTCACCCGCGAAGGCACATAGCCGCCCAGCGCTTGACGCCGCTCCTTCAAATACAGCATTTCCGGACTGTCCTCGGCCGGCTTGTAAAAGGGCATCTTCGCCACGTCCTCATCGGAAAGAGGAATATTGAAGCGGGTGCGAAACTCCTTCATCTCTTCTTCATTGAGCTTCTTTTGCTGGTGCGTGATATTGCGGCCCTCGCCGGCCTCGCCCAATCCATAACCCTTCACGGTCTTGGCTAAAATCACCGTGGGCTGGCCCGTGTGCTCCACCGCAGCCTTGTACGCGGCATAGACTTTGGCCGGATCGTGCCCCCCGCGCCGCATGCGCTCAATCTGCTGATCCGTCAAAGACTCCGCCATCTTGGCCAGCTCCGGCGTCTTGCCGAAGAAATGTTCGCGCGTGTAGGCTCCGGGCATAACCGTGTACTTCTGATAATTGCCGTCCACCACCTCGTTCATGCGCTTGACCAGTTGCCCGCCGCGGTCCTCGGCCAAAAGCGGATCCCAGTCCCCGCCCCAAATCACTTTTAATACATTCCAACCCGCGCCGCGGAAGGCCGCCTCCAATTCCTGGATAATCTTCCCGTTGCCGCGCACCGGCCCGTCCAAGCGCTGCAAATTACAGTTGATGACAAAAATAAGGTTGTCGAGCTTTTCGCGCGAGGCCAAGGTGATAGCCCCAAGACTTTCCGGCTCGTCCGATTCGCCGTCGCCGATAAAGCACCACACGTGCTCACCCTTGGGCTCCTTGAGGCCGCGGTCCTCCAAATAGCGCAGGAATCGCGCGTGATAAATGGCCATGATCGGAGACAAACCCATGGAAACCGTGGGATATTCCCAAAAACCGGGCATGAGCCAAGGATGCGGATACGAAGAAAGCCCTCCGCCTTCGCGCAACTCGCGACGGAAATTCTCCAAATGCTTTTCCGTAAGTCTTCCTTCCAAATAAGCGCGCGCGTAAATGCCGGGCGTGGCATGGCCCTGGATAAAGACCGTGTCCCCGGAATAGTCATCGCTCTTGCCGCGCAGGAAATGATTGAAGGCCACTTCGTAGAGCGTGGCCGCGGAAGCGTACGTAGAAATGTGCCCGCCGATTCCCGCCTCTTCGCGGTTGGCGCGCACCACCATGGCCATGGCATTCCAGCGAATGATGCTCTTGATGCGCCGCTCGATTTCCCGGTCGCCCGGATAGCGCGGCTGTTCGCTCACATGGATGGTATTGACGTACGGCGTGTTGGCCGTGAACGGAATATCCACGCCCGAGGCGCGCATCTTTCTTTCCAAAAGCTGCAAAAGATGGCCTACGTGCTGCGGGCCGTATTGCTCCAAAAGACCCTCTAAGGACCCCAGCCAATCCTGAAGTTCATCCTTATCCAGCCCTTCTTCAAAACTGGCAATCGGATCTTTGATATCGTCAGTCAATGGATCTCCGAACTGTCATCCCGAGGATCCGCCACGATCTGTGGCGGAGACGTGGGGATCTTTGTGGAACAAAGATGGCCACTCCGCCATAAACCGCGGCGGATCGCCATGACGCTTCGCGTCGGACCGCTTCACTGTGTTCGCGATGACGCGTTAACAAATAGGTGTTGTGTCTCCCAAAAGCAGCTTCCGCAGCACATACTGCAGGATCCCGCCGTGGCGATAGTAGAGGATTTCCTGGGGTGTGTCCAGCCGGACCCCGGCGCTAAACTCTACCTTTTTACCGTCTTTTTTCGTTGCAATCACCTTCACCGTGCGCCCGCCCGCAAAGCCGTTTTCGATCCCCGCGGCCAGGCCACTGATCTCAAAAACCTCGGTGCCGTCCAGGCCCAGGCTCTGCGCATTTGCCCCCTGTTCAAACTGCAAAGGAACCACCCCCATGCCCACCAGATTGGAGCGGTGAATGCGCTCATACGTCTCGGCAATCACCGCGCGCACACCCAGAAGCCGCGGGCCTTTGCCCGCCCAGTCCCGGCTCGAGCCCGATCCATACTCCTTGCCCGCCAAGATCACCAGAGGCACCTTCTCCTGCGCATACTGCATAGCCGCGTCATAAATACTCATCTGCTCGCCGCCGGGTTGGTGCGCGGCAAAACCGCCCTCCACCCCCGGAACCATCTGATTGCGCAGCCGGATATTGGCAAAGGTGCCGCGCATCATCACTTCGTGATTGCCGCGCCGCGACCCGTAGGAGTTGAAGTCCTTAGGCGCCACTCCGTGCTCCTGCAAATACTTGCCGGCCGGGCTGTCGGCCTTGATCGAACCTGCGGGTGAAATATGATCCGTGGTCACGCTGTCGCCCAACACAGCCAGGACCCGCGCTCCCGCAATATCCGTCACTGCACCGGGCTCCGCACCCATGTTCTCAAAATAAGGCGCGCGCTTCACGTACGTGGAATCCTTATCCCAAGCATAGGTCCCGCCCTGCGGCGCTTCCAGCGCCTGCCAGGCTCGGGGCCCGCTGTACACATCCGCGTAATTCGCCTCAAACATGTCCGCGCGCACAACCCGCGCCACGGCCTCGGAAATCTCCTGATTCGAAGGCCAAATGTGCTTGAGGAAAACCGGCTTCCCGTCCTTGCCCTTGCCGATGGGCTCGGTCTCAAAATCAATATCCACGCGGCCGGCCAAGGCATAGGCCACCACCAGGGGCGGGCTCGCCAGATAATTGGCCCGGCAATCCGGATTGATCCGGCCCTCAAAGTTCCGGTTGCCGCTCAGAACCGATGCGGCCACCAGATTCCCCTTTTGTATCGCTTCGCTGATGGGCGCGGCCAAAGGCCCGCTATTGCCGATGCAGGTGGTGCATCCATAACCTACGGTCTGAAAACCCAACGCATCCAGCTCCCGGGCCAGACCGGCCTTTTCCAGATACTGGGTGACCACCTTGGAGCCGGGCGCCAAAGAACTCTTCACCCAAGGCTTGGTTTTAAGCCCCGCGGCCACGGCCTTCTGCGCTAATAAACCCGCGGCAATCAAGACCGCCGGATTGGAGGTATTGGTGCAGCTCGTGATCGCGGCAATGACCACGGAGCCGTGTTGCAATTCAAAGCGCGCGCCCCGGGACTCCACTGCCGCCACACCCTTGGATTCCCCCTTTTTCAGAGAGGGCAGATCCTGCGCAAACTGCGGCTTCATGTTCTTGAGCGCGATCCGGTCCTGCGGCCGTTTGGGCCCGGCCAATGCAGGCTCCACCTCGTTCAAATTAAGATCCAAGGTATCCGTGTAATCCGCCTGAGGCGCAGAGGCTGTGTGGAAGAGCCCCTGTTCCTTGCAATAAGCCTCCACCAAAGCCACTTGCTCTTTGCTGCGGCCCGTCAGGCGCAGGTAATTCAGGGTCTCCGCGTCCACGGGGAAGATCCCGCAGGTCGCGCCGTATTCCGGCCCCATATTCGCCAAGGTCGCGCGGTCAGCCAGACTCAGACCCGCCAGGCCAGGGCCGAAGAACTCCACAAATTTCCCCACCACGCCCTTCTCGCGCAGCATCTGCACCACTCGCAAAACCAAATCGGTTGCGGTCGCACCCTCGGGCAACTTGCCGCTCAACCGAAACCCCACCACTTGCGGAATGAGCATGGAGATGGGCTCTCCCAGCATCGCGGCCTCGGCCTCGATCCCGCCCACGCCCCAGCCCAATACCCCCAGGCCGTTAATCATGGTCGTGTGCGAATCCGTGCCCACCACCGTGTCCGGAAAAGCCCATTGCGCGTTGCCCTGCCCGCCCCGCATCACCACGCGCGCCAAGTATTCCAGATTCACCTGATGCACAATGCCCGTGTTCGGAGGCACCACTTTGAAGTTGTCAAAAGCCCCCTGCCCCCAACGCAAAAAAGTGTAGCGCTCGCGATTGCGCTCAAACTCCAAATCCGTGTTCTTTTGGAGCGCGTCCGCTGTGCCGAAATAATCCACCTGCACCGAGTGATCAATGACCATCTCCGCCGGCAGAAGCGGGTTGATCCGGTTCGGGTCGCCGCCCATGGCCTTCATCGCATCGCGCATGGCTGCCAAATCCACTATTGCGGGCACACCCGTAAAATCCTGCATCAGAACGCGCGCCGGCCGGTACGCAATTTCCTTGCTTGGCACAGCCGAAGCCTGCCACTGGGCCAAGGCCTCGATATCCGCCGCCGTGACCGTGCTGCCGTCCTCGTTGCGCAGCAGGTTTTCCAAAAGGATCTTCAAGGAATAGGGAAGCCGGGCCATGTTAAAGCCCTGCTTCTCCAAAGAAGGCAGGTGGGCGATTTGGTACTCGCGGCCTTGGACCGTGAGGGACTTGCGGGTTTTGAAGGAATCCGGCATTCACACCTCAGCTACAGTTCTAAACAGGTAGGACAATTCACCGCACAGTCGAGAACCGTCCCTGCCTGTTTTTTACAGCCCTCCGATTCTACCAACACCCCCCAAACAGCGCAACACTGCAAAAAGAGGGAAGAATCCCCGGTTTTTGGGCCTTTTTTTTACCCTGAAATTACATATTTTGGGGAGATTCCGGCTTGCAGAGCGAGTGTTAATATGATACATTTTAACTACGTTAAAAAAGTTTTGCTCTTCATCTATACATACGGCCATGACAACACACACGGGTTCCACATCTAAACGCCGGTCAAGTCCCCTTATTCGGGCTATTGCCCTGGCAACCGCCCAGGTCTTTCTATGCACATCAATGCTGCAGGCCGCACCCAGTGCAGGCGGCCGGTTTTTTGCCTCCAAGACCCGGCCCGCTACCGCCTCCTCCCAGACTTCCGCCCAGCAAATCGTGGAAGCCATCGCAAGCGGCCCCGCAGAAGCCCTGAGCCTGGAAGACATTTCCGCCTTTACAGTGCCGGAGACCGCAGGCCGGGTCGTGGATACCTTCAGCCCCCAAGGCACGGCTCCCAAACGCACGCTCATCCATATCCAGGACTTGCACACGCACTCCGAGGCCCAAGCCAATATCAGCGCCCTGCTCCAGGATCTCAACCAACACTACGGGGTGGACCTGGTGTTCATGGAAGGCGCGGCCGGGGACGTGGACACCTCCGCGGTCTCCGGATTCCCCATCAAGGAAATCCGGCAGCAGGTGGCCAGTCTTTTCTTGAGTGAGGGCGAGCTCACCGGCGCCGAGTATTTTTCGATCGTGGAGGCTCCGGAGGCGCGCCTCTTTGGCGTGGAAACACCCACCCTTTACCTGGACCACTTGTTGGCCCACGAACTGGCCCTGCACTATAACCGCGAGGCAGGCCCGGCCCTGGATCAAATTGAAACCCACCTGGCCAGCCTCAAACCCCTGGTATTTTCCGAACCGCTCATGGAGCTGGACGAAAAGGCCCACCTGTTTACCGACCAAAGTCTGGGATTGGGCGAATACATTCAGTATCTGGGCGAGACCGCCAGCAACTTGGGCTTGGATTTGGATGCGGAAGAGACCCGGCACGTGGGCGCTCTGTACCGCACGCAAAAATTTGAAGAGATGATTGATACGGAAGCCACGAACCGCGAGGTCCAGGACCTGGTGCAGAAACTGAGCAAGGCCCTGTCCGAGGCCGGAAAGCGCCAGGCTCTGCAGGAACTCCTGGACCTGACCGTGGGCCTGCGCGAAGGACACACCAAACCCCTCGCCTTTTACCGCCGTCTCCTGGAGCTGCGCACCACGCACCTGAGTGCCGAAGACGAGGCCCGGGCTCTGCAAGCCACCGTGGCTTACCTGGAAGCCAATAGCCGCATTGATGCCTCGCAGCTGCCCGGGCAAATGGAAACGGTGTACGACCAAATCCTGGTGCAACTGGCCCGCACCCCTCAGGAGCGCGAGCTGGGAGTGAATCTCCAGCACGTGCGGCTCCTGAGGGAAGCCTTTTCGCTCAAGCTCAACTCCCGCAAATGGAAGCAGTACCAGGAGGACCCGTCGGCATTTCAGACGCGGGCCTTTCGCAGCTTCAGCCAATCCCTGGGCCTGGACGATCCAGGCATTGCGCGCGTGGACTGGCGCAACGCGGCCGAGAAGATCGACCCGCACCTGCCCAATGTAGAGCGCTTTTACGACCTGGCCCACGAACGTGACCGCGTGATGGTCACCCATGCTCTGGACAAGATGAACGAACTGGGCGCCGGGAACGCGGTCATCATCACCGGCGGTTACCACACCGAAGGCATGATGCGTTATTTGCGGATGCAGGATGTGGCTTATGCCGTGGTTGCCCCGCGAGCCACCACACCTCACGACGAGGAGCGCTACCACCGGATCCTGACAGGGCAGACTTTGGACTTTGCCGCGCTTTTGGCCAAGTTGAGCCGCACGAGTTTGGCGGCGATTGCGGGCTTTGACAGTGAGATCGCGCGCACCGCGGCTCTGGAGTGGATCAAGCAACCGGGAGTGCTGGCTGAATTGGCCGAACTCGACGCAAAGAATCGGGACGCCTTTGATGCAATCGCCAGCCAACAAGAGATCTCCTTAGAAGCGCAGACCACGCTGCTCATGCTGGAGCATGCAGCCAACAATAACTTCAGTGCGGAAGCCGGCGCATTTGCGAAAGCACTTTTCGCGAACGGAAAAAATACGGAGCTCCAGACCCAAATAACCCGCCTTCTCACAGGCAACGGCATCCACCTTGCTCATGCAACTGAGATTCAGACATTGGTGCATAGTCCCATATTGGCCCCAGTCCAGGCCATTGAGCAGCTGGCCGGCCAACTCGCCGGCCGTTTAAGACAACTGCAAGAGGCCCCAACTACTGAGCTCAGTGACCCGGAAATCCAGGTCCTCTTTAACGCCATTAATACATTAGCTGCAGCCGCTACATCTAATCACGACGAAGTGCAGAGCAAAGCCCTCAACGGCTTAGGTCAAGCACTTAAGGAATTAGGTACTCTGGGAGCAAAGGTCTACCAGCAAGCAGGCTGGGAATCCCATGTGCACGCACTGGCTCTTCATACCTACAGGAAATATGTTGAGATAGATCGGGATGTGACCTTGCCAACAAAAAATATTCGGTACTTACAGATAGAGCTTCAGAGTTCTCAGCAGGCCCAGGCCGACTTGACTGAGATTACAGTCAGGCTTCGGAACTCCGACGGCAGCAGCCCGGGTACCGGTCTTAACGGCACAGCCGCTCTGTATCAGGCCCTCACTCAGGCTCGGGGAATATTCCCTGGAGAGGACTCCCCTGCAGGCACGGTTTTGGCTGCGCTTCCGGCCCTAAGCAGCGCCGCCGTAACCCCAGCTCCCGCAACGCCGGCACTCCCCGGCGATCAGATGAAGGGAACCTTGAGCATCCACGCGTTGGCCGGAAACTGGCAATCCACGCTGGTGCTTCAACCGGATCAGAATGAATATGGTGAAGCGGGGATCGCTGCGTTGCTTAGCAAAATCAGCCAGGAGGATGCGCGCGCTGTGACGGAGCGGCGCAGTTCCGTGGAGGCTGCCTACAATGATCTGCTGGCCGGACTTGCCGATAGCAGTTCCTATACCGGCATTGAGTTCTGGTGGGCGGACCTCGGCCCTGAGGCAGGCCCGGCGCTGGTGACCAATACCCTGCCGGACAGAGCGCAGGACGGCACAATCTTCCTTGTCCTGAACACTCAATGGACGGCATACCCGGACTTGATGATCGAAGGTCTTTTCCACGACCTGCGCCAGGCTTCCTGGCAATATTTGCTAGGCATCCCCGCCGGGAACGCGCACCGCATGGCGGCCATGGAAACCACGCTTGAATTCGGCATTGCGAGCGCCTATTGGTACTGGCAAACGCAGGCCGCAGCCGATGACCTGGAAGACCCGGCCCAGGCGGCCGGGGCGCTCAACCGGCTGGAGGGCTGGGTCACGGAAGACCGCAGCCTGTACCGCGATCTTTTTTCGCAATACAGTGCGCAGATCCCGGAGCGACTGCGGAACCAAGTCAGCCGGATGGGCGGCCCTCTCGTTGCTCAGGAAGCCTATGAGAATACGCTTTCCGACAGCTTCAACACGGTTCTGATTCACGCCAAGGCGGAGACGCTCTCGGAGAGGATTCCGGCCATTCGCCAAGACCTGGATCGAGTAGCTTCCGGAAACCTGGAATCCACCATTCTGAGATCATTGGCCGCTGTGAGAGCCCTCACCCCGCTGAGAGGTTCGGCGGACTTCGATATAAGAACGTATTCGCCGCTGCAGCAAGAACTCTATTCGCTCTTCCAGGAAGCGGTTCAGTTGGAACAAACCGGCCTCTTCCTGGATCAAAATCCGGCATGGCAGGCAAATATGAAGCAGTATTTGGCCCTGCTGCGTTTAGAGATTCAACAGACCTTGGCGCGCCTGGAAAACGCCCCTGAGAATTTTCCATGGGGAGGAACCTTCGGAGAACAACAAACGGCCGATTTGGCATTTCTTCGGGGTAACCGCCAGGTCATTGAATCGCGGCTGGCCCAAAACCACACTTACTCTG
>JAFGIU010000128.1 GCA_016929445.1 Candidatus Omnitrophota bacterium | reverse complement strand
GGTCTGACCCGGAGCACGGATCCGGAGAAGATCGAGATGGAGCTGTATGAGATTTTTCCCAAAAAGGACTGGACCCTGGTTTCTCATCTTTTGATTTGGCATGGCCGGCGCGTGTGCGCGTCGCGCAAACCCAAGTGTGAAGAATGTGCCTTAAACGATCTCTGTCCTTCATCCTTAGTGCCTGCTTAAGTCATCGGCCCGTTCCGGGGAAATCCGTTTGGCTGGCGGGATGAAGAGCCATGGGTGGCCGCTCATCCTGAGGAGTTTTGGCTGGCCGCTTATCCTGAGGAGTCGTGACTGGCCGCTCATCCTGAGGAGCCACGCAGTGGCGTCTCGAAGGATGAGGAGGAGAGAATGACAATAAGCAACGGAGCTTTTGTCTAGTGTCGTTTTGGTTCTATATGCTTCAGACTGCAGACGGAAAGTATTATGTCGGGCAAACGGACAACCTTGAGCTCCGGATCGCACAGCACCAGATGGGGGAGATTCCAGGCTTTACCTCAAGGCGGCTCCCGGTGAAGCTGGTTTTCTCTGAGGAGTTTCCTTCACGCGACGAAGCTTTTGTGATGGAACGTAGGATAAAGGGTTGGAGTCGTGGAAAGAAAGAGGCTTTGGTTGCGGGGGATTGGCAGCGGATATCGCAAATGGCCTCACGGAGGAGATCATAGAGTGCTATCCATGAGCTTGATTATATCTACCCTTCGAGACGGCCCTTTGGGCCTCCTCAGGGTGAGTGGGTATCGAATGGCTTCTTGTAAACGGGTCTTTGTGTCAATTTTCGGTTGCGGCTTAATCCTGGCTGCCGGGCATGCCTTGGCAGCGGAGGCTATGTCCGGGGGCTCCGCTTCATCTCCGCAAAGTGAAATGTTTGCGGAGATGGAGGAGCTTTTGTCCGAGGATGATGAGGGGGCTTCTCAAGCAGACACTTCCGCTTCAGTTGAAGCAGTGAATGAAGCTGTGGAAGAAGAGGCGGGAGAGGATTCCGAAAATCTGGTCCCGCCGGAAGAGCCCCGGAAGCGCGCTGTGCGCGTTTATGTGAACCCCTCGGGCGGGCGTTTTTACCATCGGGCCGAGTGCGATCGCCGCGGCGCAAGCCCTGTTGAGATGAATCCTGTAACGGCCGGGCAGGCGGGTTTTCAGCCCTGCCCGTGGTGTAAACCTTGAAAGAAGGGGACGGTTCTCACGGAAGCCATTGTAGTTAAAAGGGATAGCGAGAACCGTCCCTGGAGTGTGATGAAGCGAATCAAGACCTACGCCAAGTTTATCAAGCTCGAGCACACGCTGTTTTCCCTGCCGCTCATCTACAGTGGGGCGGTCCTGGCGCAGCGCGGGTGGCCTCCGGTCCGTATCTTCTTGCTGGTTTTGCTTGCGGGTTTTGGCGCGCGCACCGTGGCCATGGCGCTGAACCGGATTATTGATCGCCATTTTGACGCCCTGAATCCCCGCACTGCGGGCCGCGAACTCCCGGCCGCGGCTTTAAGCGCGAAGGAAGCCTGGGCCGTTGTAATTTTGGGTTTGGTCCTTTATCTGGGCGCAGCCTGGGCTATTGCGCCGATTTGTTTGTGGCTCTCCCCGATTCCGCTTGGGGTATTTGTCGTTTATCCCTATATGAAGCGCTTCACGCCTTGGGCGCATTTGGGCGTGGGCGCGGGTTTGGCGCTCGCTCCCTTGGGCGGTTGGATTGCCGTCACTCAGACTCTTGAGGGCGTGGGTCCGGGATTATTGCTGACGCTCTTCACGTTTTTCTGGGTGGCGGGTTTTGACATGATCTATTCAACTGCGGATGCGGAGTTCGATCGCTCTGCAGGGCTCAAGTCCTTGCCTGCAATGCGCGGTGTGGGAGGGGCTTTGATGATTTCCGCTGTTTTTCACCTGGCAGCCTTTTTCTGCTTAGTGGGTTTACAGTTAACAGTCTTGAGCGGGGCATTGAGTTGGGCTGTGCTGTTGGGCACAGGGGCTTTGCTTTGGCTGGAGCACCACAAGGCCACGGACGTGCACCTGGCCTTTTTCAAAATCAATGCGGTCCTGGGTTTTGTCGTGCTGGGGTGGATCGTGTGCGGGGTGGCTTGATGAGAACAATTATCGGAATCACCGGGGCCTCGGGTGCGATCCTGGGTGTGGAATTCGCCAAGCGTTTGCCGGGTGAAAAGTATGTAGTGTTTTCCAAATGGGGGCAGATGGTTCTCAAGGAGGAGACAGGGCTTTCCCCTGCGGACCTGGGGCCGCATGTGGACGGGATCTTCAGTGATGCTGATTTGGCTAATCCCTTGGCATCGGGATCCAACCCCTATGATGCGGTCGTGATCGTGCCTTGTTCGGTGACAACCTTGGGCAAGATTGCCTCGGGGATCGGGGACACGCTGCTGACGCGCACCGCCTATGTGGCAATGAAGGAGAGGCGGCGGCTTGTCCTGGCTCTGCGTGAGACTCCGTTGGCCACGGTGAGTCTGAAACAGGCGTACGAGCTTTCACAGGATGGGGTGATTATTATGCCCACCTGTCCGCCATTCTATATGGAGCCCAAGACCTTGCAGGATGCCATTGACGGATTTGTGGATAAACTGCTTGGTGTGCTGGGGTGTGCTGCAGCCGAAGGATACAAGACGCATAGATTAGATACGGTGTCAGGCACCGGTGCCTGACACCGGTGCCTGGCACCAGTGCCTGGCACCGCGAATGGGAGTCCAATGATCTTCCACGATTTTCAGTCTTTCCTAAGGCATCTTGAAGAGCAGGGCGAGCTCAAGCGAGTTAAGGCCCAGGTGGATCCGGAATATGAGATTACCGAGATTTACCACCGCGTGATCTCCGATGAAGGCCCTGCCATGTTGTTCGAAAATGTGAAGGGCTCGCTCTTTCCCATGGCGCTCAACTTTTTCGGTAGCATGCGGCGTGTGGAGATTGCGCTGGGCCGCCATCCGGAAGAGATTGGCGCCAACTGGAGTGCCTTGGCCGAGGCCTTGCAGCCGCCCACACTCAGCGCATTCTTCTCCCAAAAAAAACGGCTCTGGGGCCTGCGCCATATGCGTTTGGTCCGGGGCCGCCAGCGTCCTTGCCAAGAGCTGATCGAGAAACCGGATCTTCGTACTTTACCCGCGCTTAAGGTTTGGCCCAAGGACGGCGGCCGCTTTATCACCTTTCCTCTGGTCTTTACCCATGATCCCAAGAACGGCGGCCGCAATGTAGGTTTGTATCGGATGCATATCCACAACCCGACTCAAACCGGGATGCATTGGCAAATTGAAAAGGGCGGGGGCTTTCACTATCATGCCGCGGAAAAGGCGAATCAGAGTTTGCCTGTGGCAGTGGCCCTGGGCGCGGATCCGGCCCTGATGCTGGCAGCGGCGTGCCCTTTGCCTGAGGGCGTGGACGAGTGGATCTTTAGCGGTTTGCTGCGCCAATCCCCGGGGCAGACGGCGCCTGCGACCCAGGTACCTGTGCAGGTGCCGGCTCACGCGGAGTTTGTATTGGAAGGATACATCCCGGCCGGCATCCGGCATCCGGAGGGCCCTTTTGGCGATCACTTCGGGCATTATTCGCTGCAGCGCCCCTTCCCTGTATTTGAAATCAAAACAATGACGCGCAAACGCAATCCGGTTTATCCGGCGGCTGTGGTGGGGAAACCGCCGCAGGAAGACAAGTACATGGGCGACGCCATTCAAATGATGTTCCACCCGATTGTGCGTTTGATGCATCCCGAAATACGGGATCTGTGGGCTTACTTTGAGGCGGGTTTCCACAATTTGCTGGTGGTGTCCGTGGAGCAGCGCTATGCCAAAGAGGCGATGAAGACGGCGCTATCCTTGATGGGCGAGGGCCAGCTCTCGCTGACCAAGTTTATCGTGCTGGTGGATCCGGGGGTGGACGTGCGCTCCTGGCCCGAGGTCCTGCGGGCGGTGGCCGCGCACTTTGACCCGGCCGAGGATTTTCTGTTGCTGCCCGGGGTGCCTCTGGATACACTGGACTTCACCAGCTTTACCCCAGATTTAGGGTCTAAGATGGTCATGGACGCCACATCTGGGGGTAAGGCCCCTTCAACCGAAGTGCCGAAGCCCGATCTGGATCCCACCCGTCTTGTCCCCGGCATCCAGGCTTGGAAGCTTCTGGAACAGAGCTTGCTTGTGGTTCAGGTAAAGGGAGAGGGCCGGCCTGTGGTCGAGAAGCTGGTGGCTGCGCCCGGGCTGCGCGGGCTTCGATGGGTGGTTGCCGTGAGCCCGGATGTGGATCTGGACGATCAGACGAGTACGCTGTGGGGGATTTTTACGCGCTTTGATTGCGCGCGTGACGTAGTGTTTGCCGCAAACGAATTCCGTGGGGCCTGGCCGGTGTGGCGCGGTTGCATGGGGATTGACGCCACGTGGAAGAAGGGCTATCCCGAACCAGTGGAGATGTTGCCGGAAATTGCCGGCCGCGTGGAAAAGCGGTGGGCGGAGTATCAGCTTTGAGCTGAGCGGGGTGCCCTGCACCACACTGATGCGTGCGCGTCATTCCGAGGGGTGAATGCCCTGCTCGTCATGGCGAGCCAAGCGCGGCCATCTTTACGGAACAAAGATTGCTTCGCCTGCGGCTCGCAAAGACGGCGTAGTCAACCAGAACATGAGCGAGAACCGCACCTTGATCTGAAATGCAACAAATCATCGACAAACTCCATAGCTCCCAACGCCTCAACTTTGAAGACGGCATGGCCTGCCTGCGGACAGATGACTTGATCGGCCTGGGCCGTCTGGCCAATGAAGTCAAACGCGCGCGCTGGGGCAAGAAGGTTCACTATGTGGTGAACCGCCAAATCAATCCCTCCAATCTTTGCGTTCTTTCCTGCAAGTTTTGTGATTTTTCATCCAAAAAGGGGCGCCCCGATGCCTACGAGATGAGTGTGCAGGAGGTCTTAGATAAGTGCTCGGAGGAACTCAGAGAAGTGCACATTGTCGGCGGGCTGCACCCCACCTGGCGGCTTGAAGATTACGAGGCCATGTTGCGCGCCATTCATGAGCGCTACCCGCATATCCAGATCAAGGCTTTTACGGCAGTGGAAATTGATTTCTTTGCCAAGCGTGAGCGCACGGATGTGGAAGAAGTCTTGAGACGCCTGCAGGCCGTGGGACTCACCTGTTTGCCGGGCGGGGGAGCCGAGGTGTTTTCAGAGCGCGTGCGCAAGCAACTCTTTCCTTTCAAGATGGGAGCGTCGCGTTGGCTGGCCATCCACGAGATCGCGCACCGCATGGGGATTCATTCCAATGCCACCCTCCTGTACGGTCATATCGAGACTTATGAAGAGCGTGTGGAGCACATGCTCAAGCTTCGGGAATTGCAGGATGAAACGCGCGGATTTCTTTCCTTTATTCCCTTGGCCTTCCAACCCGGTAACTCGGGAATTGTAAAACGTGCGGCCTCGGTGGTGGAGGATTTGAAGACGATCGCAACGGCCCGGCTTTTGTTGGATAATTTTGATCACATCAAGTCTTACTGGATTATGTTGGGGGAGGAAACGGCATCCATGGCCTTGAATTTCGGGGCCGATGATTTGGACGGGACTGTGGGCGAAGAGCGCATTGCCCACGCGGCCCTGTCCAGCTCACCCACACTGCTGACACGGCAGCGAATCGAACAACTCATACGGGAATCCGGTAATGAACCCCAGGAACGTGATGCCTTATACCAAGCCGTTTACTGAGACTGCCCTAACCTCTACAGCGGGTCTGCTGCGCCTGGGACGCATTCCTTACCTCAATTCCGAGCCTTTTTTTGCGTTTTTGTCGGAATCGGCGGCGCAGTGCGTGGACTTGGTTCCGAGGGATTTGGGAATGGCGGCCGGGCGCGGAGAAATTGACGCAGGTCTCATGGCAGTGGCCGATTGGTTTCGTTTGGATAAGAGTTTTAGACCGCTCGGCCCGTGGGGGATTGCGGTGCCGCGCAAGGCGCTCAGTGTGTTCTTGCTGACGAAGCAGCCGCTAAAAGAATTGAATCGCGGGGTGATTTCCGTAACGGATGAGAGTTCCACTTCTTTTGCGTTGGCGAGGATTTTGCTTCGCCAAAAATACGGGCTGCGTGTGAGCTACCGGCGCGGGGCTTACAAGGGAGCCTTGGGGCGTTTGGTCATCGGTGACGAGGCTTTGAGAATTGCCGCTGCGCCGCCCAAGGGCTGGGAGCTCGTGGATTTGGGCGAAGAGTGGTTTGAGTGGACGGGTTTGCCTTTTGTATTTGCGCACTGGGTTGTGCGCGTCACAGTACCCGAAAAGACAGTAGTTCTGTTGTCGGGCTTGATGGAGACGGCTCTGCATCGCGGGATGGCGGGCTTATCGGAGATTGCCGAACGCCGTTCGAACGATTTGGGTCTGACACAGGAACAGGCGCTTCAGTATCTGCAAAATTTTGTGTATGAACTCGGGCCCCAAGAGGAGATTGCGTTAGGTGTGTTCCGAAAGCTCTGTTCTGAACTCTGATGCGACTGCGCACGACGCGATTGCCGGTGCCGTGGCTCAAGGCCGCCGGCTCACGCGCGGGCAGGGCCGCTTTCTATTAGAGGAAGCCGAACTGTTGGATTTGGCCGGCTGGGCCGCTGCAGTGCGTCAACGCCTGCATCCGGGCAAGACCGTCACCTTTGTGCTGGATGCCAATCCCAACTACACCAATATCTGCAAGACCGATTGCTTGTTCTGTGCCTTTTACCGGAAACCCGGGGACCGCGATGCCTACACCTTGAGTGTGGAAGAGGTGTTGGCGAGGGTGGGGCGTTTGCGTGAAACGGGGATGACGACTGTTTTGCTGCAAGGCGGGCACAACGAACTCTTGCCCTTGGAATACTACCTCGATATTGTGCGCGGGATTACCGAACGCTATCCGGATGTGACTCCGCATTGCTTTACGGCCTCGGAGATTCGATTGATGGCCGAGGTTTCCGGGAAGTCGCTGCAAAAGGTGGTACAAGCTTTGTATGAGGCCGGGCAGCGCACTCTGCCGGGCGGAGGGGCCGAAGTTTTGAGCGAACGGGTTCGCAGGAAAATTGCGCGCAAAAAGGGCGGTCCCGAAACGTGGCTGGAGGTGCACGAGATCGCGCATCAGGCGGGCATGCGGAGTACCGCAACCCTGATGTACGGCCATGTGGAGACGACCGAGGATTTGCTGGATCACTTTGATGTGATCCGGGATCTGCAAGACCGGACAGGCGGCTTTACCGCCTTTATTCCTTGGAGTTTCAAGCCGGGGAACACGCCGCTCGAAAAAGCGATTCCCAGGCACGCGACCAGCGCCCGCTATTTGCGCATGATGGCGGTTTCCAGGCTTTACTTGGACAACGTTGATCACATTCAGGCGTCTTGGTTTTCTGAGGGAAAGAAGACCGGGCAAATTGCGCTGCGATTCGGAGCGGATGACTTTGGGGGGACCCTGCTGGAAGAGAATGTGCACCGGGCCGCGGACTTTGTAAACACCTCAACAGCGGCCGAAGTGGCGCAGCTCATCCGGGAGGCGGGTTTTGAACCCGCGCAGCGCACGACTCTGTATGAAATTATCAAGAAGTGGTAAGTCTACCGGATAATCTTAATCTCCGGCTTCTCTTTCCAAATACCTTTTTCCACGGCCAGATCATAGAGCTTGTTTAGGGCGGCCTCGCCTTCCTCTCCGAGATCCAGAGTATCTTCATTCACGTACATGGTGACAAAGTCACTTCCGACCCCGGCATCGATGCCGCGCCCGTATCGGAGAGCGTATTCCAGAGCCTCCGGCTCGTTGGCGCGCGCGTAGGCGATGGATTCCTTCAGGGCTTGGTTGAGGCGGCGGGCCATGGTTTCGCCCACATCGGCGCGCACAAGATCCAAGCCCAGGGGAACGGCCTGCAGTCCGGTCTGCTCTTGCCACCACACGCCCAGGTCCAAGGCGCAGAAAAAGCCCTTGTCGCGATAGGTGATTTGCCCCTCGTGAATGAGGAGCCCGGCGTCGACCTCTTGGTCATCCACGGCGTGCATGATGGTGTCAAAGCTCATGGGCACGGGTTCGAAATTATTATCCAGGGCCAGGCGCAGCAGGAGAGTGGCTGTGGTGTATTCGCCGGGAACGGCAATGCGTTTGCGGCGCAGGTCTTTTGCCGGCGCGATTTCGCGCGTGACCACGATAGGGCCGTATCCGCGGCCCACGCTGGAGCCGCAGGCCAGGATCCAATAGCGATTATTGAGGTAGGGCAGGGCCGCGGCAGAGGCAGCGGTCATCTCCAGCTCGCCGGACTGGGCGCGCCGGTTCAGGGATTCAATGTCTTCCAGGAGGTGTTCCACCCGGATGCCCTCCAGGGGCACCTTCCCGTGGGTTAGGGCGTAGAACATAAAGGCATCGTCGGGATCCGGGCTGTGACCGATGCGAATCGATTGCTGCGCGGTGGTGGTCATTCATAACTCCTGCAATGTAGTCAGCTAGGGAATGTGGAAGCTGGTCTTTCCGGCCGGGAAACTATGCCCAGCACTATACACCGGTTGAACCAGCGCATCAACCCGGGCTTGGTGCCAGGCACCGGTGCCTGACACCAGTGCCTGACACCGGTGCCTGGCACCGTAGCCTTGAAGGGAGGAATCTGACTGTGGTATAGTACGCCCCTGGTTTATCCAGAACCGGTCTGGCAAAGGAACAGATCCACTGTGAGAAGTGCGTTTAACCCACTCCTATGAAACGACTCACCGTTATTATTTCAAATGGCAGTTTCAACAATGTTGTCCAGGCGCTTACCATGGTGATTGCCGCTGCTGCATCCAATATGATTGTCCGTGGCCTGTTTCGCGACGAGGCCGTACTCAAGGTCACAAAGGCGGAGGCCAATTGCGTGAATCTTTCCCCGGGTTTTGCGGAACAGGAACCTCAGGTGATCGAGCGCCTGCACGATGCAGGTCTGGATGACTTGGACAAGCTTGTGCGCGAAGCCAAGTCAGTCGGGGATGTTCGGCTTTGGGCGTGTTCTTCTTCAGTGGCAGTGGCAGGAGTTTCTGAAGAGGATTTGATCGAAAGCCTGGATGGGATTCGTGGACTGACAACGTTTTTGTTGAAGGAGATCGCCGAGGCCGATCAGGTTCTGACTTTTTAAGCGGGGCCGCGAGCCGGTAAGTCCGCGAGGGTCGCGATTTTGGCTCCTGCCTGGCGCATTTCCTTGATTGCCTTCTCGATCTCATTGGAATCGATGTTGATTCCTTGGCAGGCTTCACTCAGCACGAAGGTTTGGAAATCCTCTTTGATTGCATCCAGGACTGTGGCCTTGACGCCGTAGTCCGTGGCCAACCCTCCGATGAACACGCGTTCGATCTTTCTTTCATGCAGCTTCTGAGCCAGATTCGTTCCCTGAAAACCGGAACCCGCTTCATCGCCGGGCTCTATGCCTTTGGAAATGAGTTCGGTGTGTTTGGGCAGGCGGAGGGCTTCATGAAATCCGGCGCCATCGGTGTCCCGGACACAGTGCTGGGGCCAGGGGCCGCCCTGGGATTCGAAGGAACAGTGATTGGGCGGGTGCCAATCGCGGGTCGCCACAATCATGGCCCCCGCAGCCTCGAACTGTTCGATATACTCGGTGAGAACTAAGGCGGCCTGATCGCCGTTGGGTACGGCTAAGGCACCGCCCGGGCAAAAATCATTTTGCACGTCTACGCAAATAAGGGCGTCTTTGGGGGAGATTATGATTTCATCCAAGCGGGTTTGCTCCAGTGTCAACTACAACCATAAGCATAGCAGTGGTTTTCGAGAGGTGTCAATCCGGGCTAGGCGATGGATGTGCAAGTCATAGACACAGCAGTGAGGTTGGTATATACTGTACCGTTCTGGTCCTGTATTAGCCGCCTGAAGGCGGTCCAGATTCTATCTTATTTATCTACAGTCTGTTAGGAGGACTTCATGAGTGATCGCATTCCATCCGTGCACGGTTCCCCCGAGCCTCCGCCCTTGATACGAAAAACTTGGGTGGAGAAACGCACTGGAGACAACAGAACCCAAATGCATTACGCCCGCCAAGGTGTGGTCACCGAAGAAATGGAGTCTGTGGCTCGCCGGGAGAATCTGGAGCCGGAGCGGGTGCGCAAGGAAGTGGCCGAGGGCCGCATGGTCATTCCCGCCAACATCAATCACACCTGTTTGGATCCGATGGGCATCGGCATTGCCGCCACGTGCAAGATCAACGCGAATATCGGGAATAGTTCCGTGACATCCAGCGTGGATGACGAGTTGGAAAAGCTGCACGAGGCTGTGCATTACGGGTCGGACACGGTGATGGATCTGTCCACGGGCGGCAACCTGGACGGAATCCGCCAAGCGATTATCCGTCACAGCCCCGTGCCCGTGGGCACTGTGCCCATTTACCAAGCAGTTCTTGAGGCCCCGCGCGTTGCGGACATTACAGTGGATCAGATGTTTGAGGTTGTGGAGCGCCAAGCAGCGCAGGGCGTGGACTACATGACGATCCACGCCGGACTGCTTATGGAATATATCCCTATGACCAAAAAGCGTATCACCGGGATTGTGAGCCGCGGGGGCGCGCTCATGGCCGAGTGGTCCCTGGCCCACTTCAAACAAAATCCCTTTTACACGGAATTCGACCGGCTTTTGGAAATTTGCAAGCGCTATGATGTGACCCTTAGTTTGGGCGACGGCCTGCGCCCCGGATGTCTGGCCGATGCCAGCGACGAGGCCCAGTTCGCGGAGCTCAAGACCTTGGGCGAGCTCACGCTCCAGGCCTGGGCAAAAGATGTGCAGGTGATGATCGAAGGGCCGGGCCACGTGCCTTTTGACCAAATCCAAATGAATGTGGAGAAGCAGCAGGAGCTTTGCCATAACGCGCCTTTTTATGTGCTCGGCCCTTTGGTAACGGATGTGGCCCCGGGTTACGATCACATCACTTCCGCGATCGGCGCGACCATGGCGGGGTATGCGGGGGCTTCCATGCTGTGTTATGTCACGCCCAAGGAGCATTTGGGTTTGCCCAAGCGCGAGGACGTGAAGCAAGGCGTGATTGCTTACAAAATTGCCGCGCACGCAGCGGATATCGCCCGCCACCGGCCGGGCGCCCGTTTGTGGGATGACCAGCTGTCCAAAGCGCGCTATGCATTTGATTGGGAGGAGCAGTTCCGATTATCCATGGATCCGGAAACAGCGCGGGCCTTTCACGACGAGGACTTGCCGCATGACGGATTTAAGACTGCGGCATTCTGTTCCATGTGCGGCCCCAAGTTTTGTTCGTATAACGTGTCCCAGAAAGTACACGGGGAGGTTTCCTAGTGGCGCAAAGTGTTACGATTTCAGATCAAATTCGCGCGTTAAGCGACGAGGAGTGCTTGGAGCGCATTAAAGCGCGCAAGAAGCAATGGGGTGACCGCCTGCTTTTTCTCGTACACAATTATCAGCGATGGGAAGAAATCCTCATTGCCGACGAGGTGGGAGACAGCCTCGAGCTTGCGCGTAAAGGCCGGGATAATCAAACAGCCGAGAATATTGTTTTCTGCGGCGTGCACTTTATGGCCGAGACCTCCCGTATTCTGGCCGGAGACCACCAAAAGGTTTTTCTTCCCAATCACTACGCCGGATGCCCGATGGCCGACATGGCCGAGGAATCCACAGTGGAGGAGGCCTGGGAGGAGCTTTGCCGCGTCATGCAGGGTACGGGCGAGAAATTTGTGCCCGTGACTTATGTTAATTCCACGGCCGCGCTCAAAGCGTTTTGCGGCCGCCACGGCGGCACTTGTGTGACAAGCTCCAATGCAAAGAAGATTTTTGAGAAGATCTTGCCGGAAAATCGCATCTTCTTTTTTCCGGACGAACACCTGGGCCGTAATTCGGCCAATTCCCTGGATGTGCCGCGCGATGAACAAGTGCTTTGGGACTGGACCAATCCTGCTGAGGAACTCGGCGGCCTGGCAGAGGATCAGATCCGCAACTCGCGTGTGCTGTTATGGAAGGGATATTGCCATGTGCATACGCACTTCAGTCCGCTCATGATTCAGGAGGCGCGCAAGCAGTACCCGGGCGCGGTGATAATTGCCCACCCCGAATGCCCCGAGGAAGTGGTGGCTGCCGCGGATCTCGCAGGTTCCACCAAATTGATGGCGGACTATATTGAGGAAGCTCCGGCAGGATCCACGATCATCCTTGCCACGGAGATCAATCACGCAAAGAATTTGGACAATCTCCACGCGGACAAAAAAGTCCTGGGCCTTTCGCGCTCCCTTTGTCCCAACCAGTACAAGGTCAATCTCCGGAACATTTTGGCGACCTTGGAGGTGATGGGCACTTCCGATGAAGCCAATGAGATCCACGTGCCCGCAGATACAGTGCGCGAAGCGCGAATAGCGCTCGAGCGGATGCTCGAGATGTCATAGGGTCTGAACGCAGGGACGGTTCTCGCTTACCCTTTGGTGCTCATTAAGTTACACGAGAACCGTCCCTTGAGAATCGGGAGCCGGGGACGTCTCTCCCTTGGAGATGCGTCCCAGTAAGTCAACTATGAAGATCCCACAAGAACTCCAAATTAGGCGCAAGCGAACCCGTTCTGTGGATGTCGGCGGCGTGGGCATCGGCGGCGAGAATCCGGTGCGCATCCAGTCGATGTGCAACACGCCCACCGAAGATGTGAAAGCCACGGTTGAGCAAATCAAGGGCCTGGCTGATGCAGGATGTGAGCTGGTGCGCGTGGCGGTCCCGGATGAAGCGGCCGCGCGCTCCCTGGGAGCGATCAAGAGGGCGATCTCTATTCCGCTTATTGCGGATATCCATTTTCATTGGAAGTATGCGCTTATCGCGCTGGAGGAAGGTGTGGACAAGCTGCGCCTTAATCCCGGGAATATCGGCGAGCGCGCGCGCGTTGAGTCCATTGTGGAGAAAGCCAAAGTGAGGGGAGTGCCGATACGCATCGGTGTCAATGCCGGTTCTCTGGAAAAGTCTCTCCTAAAACGCGACGGACGCCCTACTCCCGAGGCTATGCTCGAGAGCGGCCTGAACCATATTCGTATTCTCGAGGAAATGGATTTTCAGGACATTGTCCTGTCGATGAAGGCCTCGAATATTCCTATGACCGTGGCTGCCTACCGCCTGGCTTCTCAAAACTTGGATTACCCTCTGCATTTGGGTGTGACTGAGGCCGGCACGCTGATGCGCGGCACAGTTCAGAGCGCCGCCGCCCTGGGCGCTTTGCTCCTGGAAGGCATCGGGGACACCCTGCGTATTTCCCTGACTGCCGATTCCGTGGAGGAGGTCCGGGTGGCCAAACTCCTGCTGGAGTCTTTGGGGCTGCGCAAAGGGAGGGCAAAAGTAATTTCCTGTCCGAGCTGCGGGCGCGCGGATGTGGACGTTTTCAAGCTTGCGGATGAGGTGGAGAAACGGGCGCAGGAGATCGGGGAGGATATCAGCATTGCGGTCTTGGGCTGCGAGGTCAACGGGCCGGGCGAGAGCCGGGAGGCGGACTTCGGGATTGCCGGGGGCAGGCAGGCCGGGGCCCTTTATGTCAACGGGGTTCCGGTGCGGAAAGTGGAGGAGGACAGGCTGGTGGATGAGCTCTTTGACGAGATCAAACGTCAGTTAGCCCAGCGCAGGCTTTCCGGCGAATCCAGCAGTAAGAACCCTGCGCCCCACTGATCCCGGGCGTTAAGGTCCCACTCCTTGTCCGATCCTGCCGGCCTCAACCGGAGCCCCGCATTCCCCCCGTGAACCAAGACAGCGACCCCGTCCCCGGAGTCGTCCACTTTTTGGGCCAGGGCCGGACACACGGTGTTGTCCGTGGTCCATCCGGCTACCTCAAACCATTGCTCCTGTCCGGGGTTCTGCTCGAGCAGCACCTGCGAAATCGCCCGGGCAGGCTCGAGATCGTGGAATACGCGCATGTCCACGGCTTCACAATTGGGATTTTCTTCGACTTCGAGCAAAATCATGAGGTCTTCTCCTTCGATAGCAGTGCTCTTGGCCCGGATATTGTACAACAGCGCAAAGATCGTATAATCTGAGTTTTTGAGTTTTGCCACTGGAGACGGTAAATGTCTGTTAAACAGGAAGGGAACCCCAACCAGGTCTGTCCGAAGTGCGGAGAGGCCTTTTTTTGCGGGGCTGAGGCTGGGGGATCTCATTGCTGGTGTTTTGATCTTCCGCCGGTTGGGGTCGAAGGTTTTGAAGGCCGGGGGTGTTTGTGTCCCGGGTGTCTGAGAGAGTGGGCCCGGCAACATCAGAAGAAGGAGAGTCAGACATGAATCGAGGCGCGCTTTG